>NZ_RZSR01000581.1:0-3862 GCF_004023265.1 Mesorhizobium sp. M1A.F.Ca.IN.020.06.1.1 | reverse complement strand
CGGTGAAGCAGAAGGGCGGTTCCTGCAGAAAGGCGAATCTCATTTTCAGATCTTCGGATTTTTGCGGCTCAGAAGCGCACCGAGAGCGCTTCCAATCCATGAAAATGATAGGTGTCGCGGAAGCGCGGCTCTTCCGTCAGGCCTAGATCCGGCAGCCGGTCGAACAGCGTCTTCAGCGACACCTGCAACTCCAGCCTGGCCAGCGGCGCGCCGATGCAGAAGTGGATGCCGGCGCCGAACGACACGTTCTTCTGGTCCGTCCGCGCCGGGTTGAATGTGGCCGGTCCGGCGAAAGCCAGCGGGTCGTGATTGGCCATGCCGAGCAGCAGCGCCACCGTCTCTCCGGGCTTGAGCAAAATGCCCGGAGCAGCTTCCATCTCTTCATAGGCATAGCGCAGGAACATGTGCAGCGGCGCATCGTAGCGCAGGCATTCCTCGACCGTGGCGGCATTGGCCTCCGGTGTTGCAAAGAAGCGGCGCCCATCGCCGCCCTGCGCGAGGATCGTTCTCACGGCATTTCCGGTCTGGTGCACAGTCGCTTCGTGCCCTGCGTTGAGCAGAAGGATAGCTGAGGAAACCAGCTCCTCCTCCGAGAGCTTCTGGCCGTTGTCCTGCGCCTCGATCAGCAGCGAAAGCAGATCGTCGTCGGGTCTCTTGCGCCGCTCGGCGACATAGCCGCGCAGGAAAGCCGCGAAATCGTGCGCGGCGCGGTTGGCCGTCTCCTCGGTCTCGCGCGTGCGGCCGTGCATGTACATGGCGACCATCTGATGCGACCAGTCGAGCAGTTGCGGCCCCATCTCGACCGGAACGCCGAGCATCTCGGCGATGATGGTGATCGGCAAGGGCGAGGCGTAAGCGGGCAGAAGATCGACGGAGCCCGGCTCGAAGCGGTCGATCAGCTCATTGGCCAGAGCCTCGATGCGCGGCCGCAGCCGCTCGACCTGGCGCGACACGAAGGCCCGATTGACCAGTGTCCGCAACCTCGTGTGCACCGGCGGCTCGAGCTCAAGCATCGAATTGGCTTCGATGGCGTCGAAGGCGGTCAGGTGCGAACGGTCGCCGCCAACCCCGCGGCTGTCGGGAATGCCGGCCGGGTTCTGGCGGCCGAAGCGACGATCGCGAAGCAGGCGGTTGACGTCGTCGAAGCCGCCGAAACACCAAAAACCATAATTCTCCCAGAAGAAGGCGTTCGAAGCGCCGTGCAAGAAGGCGTAGCCCTCATACGGGTTCTGCACAAAGGCCGGTTCATGCGGGTCGAGGCGCAGGCGGCGGCTGACGGGGTCGAACGTGAGATAGGGTGGCATCATGTTCGACCAATAGCGCGCCTTGCCGGCCCGATGCCAGACCGCATCGCCGAGCCGGTCGTGCCGATATATTGAGCCAGGCTGGCCGCTGGAGAGGAAGAGCGGGTGGCGCGCCCATGGCTCCGGCGCAGCGCTTCAGCGTCCCGTTTTCAGGATACCGGCCACCTTGGTGGCGATCGCGGCATCGAGCACCTGCCAGTTCCCGAGCAACTCGCGCGGGAAGCGGTAGGTGAGGCTGAGATCGTCGCCGACCTGGATGTCGCGCTCGCAGGGGGCCAGCGATTCCTCGGCACTTGGGCCGCTCAGGCAGCGGGCGACGAACGGGTCTTTGCCGGGGCGGTCGGCGACCGCCAGGACCTCGTTGAGATAGCCCGATTTCTCGGCGAAGCCGTAGAGCGTCGTCCCGCCCGGGCCGGGTGTGCCCGGCTTGACGATCAGGGCGCTGTAGATCGGCGCGAAACGGCCGCTCATGTCGCGCGACATCATCCGCGGCTCGAATGACAGGAAGATGATCTTCCTGGTCGTGGTGTGGTTGAAGTCGCCGCGCGCGGCGGTGCTGTAGCCGTCCATTTCAGGATAGCGCAGATAAAGGTCGAGGCGCGAGGCGTTTCCGTCGCGCCTGGCCTGGTCGAAGCGGATGAAGTTGGCCGGCACACTGATCACATTGTTGCCCATGACGACCTGGCGCACGGTCGTGTCGTCGGTGTAGCCGGCCATGGCGATCGACCGGCCGAGCCATTTGCCGCCGAGACTGATAGCCACCGAAAGCAGGGCGAGCGCCGCGAAGACATAGAAGACCCGCTTCATCAAGGTCGAGTCGACAACCTCGAATTCCTCCGCGGCGGCTGCCTCTCTCATCCCAATTCCCCGATCCGCTCACCTGTCCTCAGGTGGCACAACTGGCGCGGCATGGCTCTTGCAGCGCGTCGGCACGACTGTGCGGTCTCATGGTAAACGGTTGGTAAAGATGGATCTCATGCTGCTCCCTCTCTACGCTTTTGCGGTCGGCCTGACGGCTTGCGGCCTCGCCGGCTCGGCGATGGAAATCGTCTGCGGTGGCCGGCTGGCCTTCGCCGAACCCTATGTCACGCCTGCCCATATTGTGCGCTCGCTCGCGGTGACCGCCTGCGCCGGCCCGTTCATGCTCACCAATGATGCTCTGGCTGCGCGGCGCGAGGGACGCATCGGCACGCTGGCGCTGCTTTCCTGCGGCTGCACGGCGATTGCCTGGGCACTGGCGCTCGGCATCGTGCTGATCACCATTGCTTCCTGGGCAACGGGTCTCCTAAGCTCCGCCGAATTCTCGGCTTGAGACGAATCGGAGAAAAGATGCCGATCTATGCGATCGACGGGAAGGCGCCCCGGTTCGAGGACGCCGAAACCAATTGGGTGGCGCCCGACGCCACGCTGATCGGCGATATCGCGATAGGCCGCAATGCCGGCTTCTGGTTCGGCGTCGTCATCCGCGGCGACGGTGAAACGATCACCATCGGCGCCGACACCAATGTGCAGGAACATACGGTCATGCACACCGATCCGGGCTATCCGCTCAGCATCGGGCAGGGCTGCACGATGGGTCATCGCGCGCTGCTGCATGGCTGCACGGTCGGCGACAACAGCCTGATCGGCATGGGCGCCATCGTTCTCAACGGCGCGAGGATCGGCAAGAATTCGCTGGTCGGCGCCGGCGCCTTGGTGACCGAAAACAAGGTTTTCCCGGACAATTCGCTGATCGTCGGCTCGCCCGCCAAGGTGATAAGGGTGCTGGATGACGCGGCAATCGAGAGGCTGCGGGTCTCGGCCGCGCACTATGTCGCCAACGGCAGGCGCTTCAAGACCGGATTGAAGGAACTCTGAGAGCGGTTCAGTCCGCCGCTTCGCCGGCGACCTTATCAACTGCGTCGGGACATCGCCTCACGCAGTAGCGACGCCCCCGCTTCGAAACCGGCGTGGTCTGCACCTTCCAGGGCGGTTTCATAGTCATCGATGCGCGTCCTGAGCGATGGATCCGCGCCCGACGCCAGCAGCAGGCGGATTGCCTCGGCGTCGCGTTTCGCCACCGCGTAATGCAGAGGGGTCCAGTCGTTGACCCCGCGCATGTTCGGGTCGGCGCCCTGCTCGAGCAGGATCTGGATAAGCTGTAGCCTGTCCGACCGCTCGGTGGATAGCGCGGCGATGATCGACGGGAAGCCGGCGGGATCCTCGTAATTCGGATTCGAACCTGCATCAAGCAACGTGGCGATGAAGCCGGTCGGGCTCCAATAGATCGCATACTCCAACGGATGGCCGAGGCCGAGCTCGAACGGCATCCTCTCGTCGTACCATCGCGCGGAGCCGCCGAGCGCCTTGCCAAGCCCATCGAAATCGCCGGCCTTGAAGGCGTCGTCTATCGCCTTGAACAGCTTGGCGCGCTCACAGCGGTCGTCAGGGATTTCCAGCATCGCCGTCCATCCAAAAATAAACGGCCATAGTGCTCCGGTCTGCCGTTACGAGAAAGGCCCGCAGGCGGCGGCAAAAAAAGCGGAGCCGGCCCGGGGACAGGGCCGGCTCCTAAAACC
>NZ_RZSR01000580.1:0-3879 GCF_004023265.1 Mesorhizobium sp. M1A.F.Ca.IN.020.06.1.1 | reverse complement strand
GACCTATATCGGGACGGATTTCTACACGGGTGGATTCGTGCGGATGGATACCGGGGGCCTGCATCCGGCCAAGCTGCTTGCGGGTATTATACGGGTGGCAATGGCAACCGGAGCGGTAATCCATGAGAACACAGCCGTTACGGGAACCATCGCCGAGGCCGGCGGGGTCCGTGTGAGAACGTCGCGCGGTGACGTTCTCGCCAGGAAGGTGCTGATCTGCACGGATGCCTATACCGACGGCTTCGATCCTTGGCTGCGACGCCGTATTGTGCCGGTGCGCAGCCGCATCATCGCTACCGAGCCATTGGCAGAAGGCGTCATGGACCGGTTGATGCCGAAGCGCATGATGTATGGCGATATGCGCCAGCTCAGCTATTACTATCGCCCTTCGGCGGACGGATCGCGCATCCTCTTCGGCGGCAGGGACGGCACCACGGCGGGTGACGCGCTGGCGCCGACCACCCATTTGCGCAGCGAACTTGGCCGAATTTTCCCCGAACTGAGGGGCGTCGGCCTGACGCATAGTTGGTTTGGCCAGGTCGCCATGCATCGCGACATGGTGCCTCGGATTTTCACCTCGGGTGATACGGTTTACGCCACCGGCTTCTGCGGCTCCGGAGTGGTCTGGGCCCGCTGGCTGGGCAAGAAGGCCGCCTTCAAGATCCTCGGCGAAACCGAAAAGGCGCAGTCCGCCTTCGATTTCGACCCCGCTCCGAAGGCCGTGCCGTTTTACCGCGGCAAGCCATGGTTCATCCCGCTTGTCTATTCCCTTTACGAATGGCGGGATAAGCGTGCGATGCGCCGTCGCCAGCCCGAAGCAAAGAGGCGATAACGTTGCTCTTCCTTGGGGACGGGCCCGCCGGGTACAGGAACCTCATCTTGTCTGGATGGCGCGCACCGCGTCCGTCGTGAAAACAGTGTCAGATGCCCCGCCTTGAATAGAACGACAGGCGATTAGCGTTCGAAGCGCCATTCCGCTCGGTTCGGCAATCTCAAAATTTTGGCGATGAGGCCTACTCACCCCATTGTCTCCGATCCGAGTATGTTGGCTCTCGCGGTCAAGATATGGCTATGCATTCTTTGTTCGGCCTGCCCACCATCGCGGTCAGTGATCGCCTGTAAGATCGCGCGATGATGAGCCGTATACTCCTGCATACGCTCTTTCGTCAGAGACAGCTCTTTCATGCGCCCCCAAAGACGCCCCGCCCGAAGCGAGTGAATACCTTCGTAGAGCGAGGCCAGCAATCCATTGCGGGCCGCCACCACTACCAGTTGATGGAACGCGGCGTCCCAACGCTCGAACTCCGCCAGCGTCGCGGCGGTACTGCCATGCTGGATGACCTTGTGCATCTCTTCAGTTTCATAGGGGGTCGCCCGCAACGCCGCGAGCGCCGCCACCTTCGGCTCGATGATTAATCGTGCTTCGAAGACCTCAGCGGGATAGGTCCACAGTTCCTTCCGGGAGGCGTCGTGTGCGCGATACGGAGCGCTGGCAGTTGCCCCTCGCTCGGCGACGAAAGTGCCACGCCCGACATGGCGAAGCAGGCGCCCCTCTTGCTCCATCTCAGCCAGCATGCGCCGGAGGGCCGTGCGGGGTAAACCTAGCTTGAGGGCCAGATCGCGCTCGGGTGGCAGCCGGTCGCCTGGCTGCAATCCTGCCGCCTCGATGAAATCCCTCAAAACGACGGTCATGCAGCCACTCCAGAACGAATCGGGCAGATTTCTCCGCAACCAATTTGATCTATATTGACACCGGTTGCAATACCAATTTCATATTGGTTCCAGCGATCAACCGACTGGTTGCGCAAGTTTTCTAAAGCCGCGAGAGGATGGGTGTGAGTCAGACAGCAAGGGATATCGAACCTTTTTGCGTGGATGCTGCGGCTATCATTGCAAGCGCTCCTGTGGATCTGCTAGTGGGCGGCAAATGGATAAGTGCAACCGGCAGCAATCGGTTTAATGTCGCCGATCCATCCAACGGGCGCACGATCGCGTCTGTCGCAGACGGCGCAGTCGCCGACGGAATCCGGGCGATCGATGCTGCGGAGGCTTCTGCGACGATGTGGAGGCAAACACCCTCACGCCGGCGATCGGACATCCTGATGCGCTGCCACCAGCTCATGCGCGATCGTGCCGAATGGCTGGCGCAACTGATATCTCTGGAGAACGGCAAGGCCCTCCCGGACGCTCGCGCAGAGGTAACCTATGCCGCGGAGTTTTTCCGATGGTACGCCGAGGAGGGGGTGCGTACTCTCGGCGACATCGGCCACGCGCCGGGCGGTGCAAACCGAATCCTGGTTCAATACCAGCCGATTGGCATCGCCGTTCTCGTCACGCCCTGGAATTTCCCTGCGGCCATGGCGACCCGCAAAATCGCCCCGGCGCTCGCGGCGGGTTGCACGTGCGTACTGAAGCCGGCGGCTGAGACTCCACTGACCGCGTTGGCGATCGGTGCGATCCTCATGGAAGCCGGTTTGCCCGAAGGTGCCGTCAACATCGTGACGACCACGGCCGCGGGGCCTGTGGTGAGCGCGATGCTGCACGACAGTCGGGTGCGCAAACTGTCATTCACGGGTTCGACCGCCGTTGGGCGCATCCTGTTGCGTGAGGCCGCCAACCGGGTCATCAGCTGTTCCATGGAACTCGGCGGCAACGCTCCTTTCATCGTGTTCGATGATGCGGATCTGGACGATGCCGTGGCCGGCGCCATGGTCGCCAAGATGCGCAACGGCGGAGAAGCCTGCACTGCGGCGAATCGCTTCTATGTGCAACGCGGCATTTACGACGCTTTTGTCCGCCGGCTTACCCAGGAAATGTCCTCGCTTTCAGTGGGGCCGGGTCTCCAAGCGACGACCCAGCTCGGGCCCCTTATTACCGCGACGGCCGTGGAGAAGGTTGATCGCTTGCTGAAGGATGCCGTTGCCCGTGGGGCGCGTATCGAAACGGGCGGCAAACCGCGGCCTGGCGAGGGCTTCTTCTATCCTCCGACAGTCCTAGCTGACGTTTCCCCCGATTCCGACATCGCGAAGGAAGAGATCTTTGGGCCGGTCGCAGCGGTCACGCCCTTCGATACGGAAGACGAGGCTGTCCGGCTGGCGAACGACACGGAGTATGGCCTCATATCCTACGTCTACAGTAGTGATCTCAGACGCGCCCTGAGGGTCGCCGAATGCATCGAAAGTGGAATGGTCGGCGTCAATCGTGGCCTAGTTTCGGACCCGGCAGCGCCGTTCGGGGGGATGAAGCAAAGCGGGCTCGGCCGCGAGGGAGGGCATCACGGCCTGCTTGAATATCTCCAACCAAAATACGTCGCGACCAACTGGTAATACCGGCGAAAGGCGCTCCTCCACCGAGTTGCGCCGCATGTCGGGCGTGCAGATCAGGCTAGCTACCTCTGGAAAACCGACAGTCTGCTTGCGGGCCCATCCGGTCCTTCGAGACTGGAACTTAAGATGTCCTCGCGCACGTCAACCATTAGGCGAAAAGCCGCGTCGCAGTTCCTGACCCCCCTTGCCAACCCCTCCCGCTTCCCCTAATCTCCCTTTGAGAAAACCTTTTCCCAAATCGCCTCCCGCCTGCTGACCTCACCCGTCATCTTCGCGCAGGACGATGAGGGAAAACCTTTTCCCAACTTAGGGATGCGCCTCGAACTATGTCTTCCGACGCCGAGCCAGCGCCAGTTTCCGCCAAGCCGCCGGTGACGCTGCGCGAGGTGGCGGCTGCGGCCGGCGTCAGCGTGGCGACGGCGTCGAAGGCCCTGAACGGGCAGGGGCGGATGACCGCCGAGACGCGCGAGCGCATTCGTGAGGTGGCGCAGCGTCTCGGCTTCCGGCCGAACCACCTGGCGCAGAGCCTGCTGCGCAAGCGCTCCTTCCTGTC
>NZ_RZSR01000579.1:0-3904 GCF_004023265.1 Mesorhizobium sp. M1A.F.Ca.IN.020.06.1.1 | reverse complement strand
CGCGAGTCAAAGCATCGATGGCGCGCCCGCGCCAGGAAACATCCGGCGCGACCGCGAGTGGGCCGCGCCGGAAAACGGTGTCGCCGATGCCGGCATCGGCGTGGCGCTCGAACGGCGCGACCACCACCTCGTCGCGGCCTATCCTGACGATCTCGCCGCGGCGCGTGCCGGTCTTGCCGCGCTGCTCGACGATGTCGCCGAGCCTGGCAATGTCCGAAAGGCCGCGCACCTTGTAGTGAGTGGGCGAGATCTCGACGACGCGGCCGCCGCGGCTGAGCAGCGTTTCCGGGTTGTCGAACCGCCGCCAGATGCGTTCGAGCGCGGCCAGCCGATCCGTGGGACCGGCGTCTGCAAGCTTCTCAGGCGCGCGGAGCAGGGACGAGCCGTTCGCCATCCCGTTACTTGTCGCCGAGCGTCTTGATCGCATCGTCGGTGGACGAAGCACTCTGCCGGATCAGCGCAGCCGTATTCTCGAAGGCGCGCTGCACCTGGATCAGCCGGGTCATCTCCAGCACCGGATTGACGTTGGATTCCTCGAGAAACCCTTGAGCTACGCCGACATCGGAGCGGTCGGTGACCGGTTCCGGGGTCCGCGCGGGAACGATGCCCGAATTGCCGTAGCGGACGAAATTGGCGCCGGAATCGAAATCGTAGAGGCCGATGGCGCCGACGAGCTGGTCGTTTTGGCGCAGCGAGCCATCGGCGCCGGCCTTCGGCGGACCGTTGCGCGGATCGAGCTGGATCGGGGCGCCGCCGCTGTCCAGCACCGGATAGCCTTCGATCGACATCAGCTCGCCGTTCTCGTTCATGGAGAAACGGCCGTCGCGGGTCATCACCGTGCCGGCCGGCGTCTCGATGGCGAACCAGGCGTCGCCTTGGATGGCGAAATCGAAAGGATTGCCGGTTTCGGTCAGCGAGCCGTGCGCGCTGGAAAGATAGGTCTTGCCGGAGGATGCGAAGGATACCGACTTCGGCCCGGTGCCGGAGACCACGTCCTCGAATTTCACGCCGGTGGCGCGAAAGCCGATGGTCGAAGCGTTGGCGACATTGTCGGCGATGGTGTCGAGACGGCGTTCGAGCGCAATCTGCGAAGATAGGGCGACGTAGAGACTGTCCTGCATGGTGTTCTCAGAACTTCAGCTTCTGCATGGCCATCATCAGATCGGTCGAGATGCCGACCGTGGTCGGCTGCGCGAACAGCACGCTGACCGAGGTCACGGCAGTGGTCGTCGGGTTGTTGATCTCCCACAGGCTGGTGAAGCGGGTAAGGAAGGTGTTCAGCTTGTCGGGATCCTTGAAGTCGGCGATATCGAGCTTCTGCTCGAACATCTGCGCCTGCTTGTCGATGTCGGCCGACGCGATGGAGTCGGGCAGGCCGAGAGCCGTGCGCACCAGGCTAGAAAGGGCCGTGTCGGCGAGCACGTCATACCAGCTGTTGATGTCAGGCGCCTTACGCTGGAAATAGAGCGCCAGCCGCACGCCCTGATTGGTCTCGCCGGCATTCTCCTCCAGCGTCTGGCGCATGTATTTGTCGACCGCGCCTTGCTGGGCGGAGGGATAGAGCGTGGCGGTCGAGCCGTAAGCCGCAAAGTTGAACGCTTTGACGAAGTCGGCGTAACGTTTGTCGCTCAGCTTGTTGGCGAAGCTGTCGGAGTCGGACACGCCTTCCTTGAGCGCCTTGACCATGAAGGCCTTGGCATAGGCCATGTCTTCCAGCCCGTACGCCTTCATCGCGTAGTTGAACAGCCGAGTGTTGTTGACGAAATCGTCGATGCTTTTGACGTTGCCGATATTGGCCAAATAGTAGTCGGTGTCACGCTTCACGACGGGCTGCGACTCGACCTGGTCGATTGCCTTTGGGATGTCCTTGGCGATGAGCTGATAGCTCGTATAGGTGTTCAACATCTGCGCCTCCGGCCGAAGCTTTCCGGTGACGATAGCGATGCTTCCTTGTGCGAGGCTGAATCGGTTTCCGCATCGCGATTCAAGCCTCACACAAGGCACGAGGGCTATCCCTGATCCCCGACGTGACATGCGGAAGGACCTGTCGTGGGTATTCTGATCGGACTTGTGGTGACGCTTGGCTGCGTGCTCGGTGGCTTCATGGCCATGGGTGGGCATCTGCATGTGCTGATCCAGCCTTGGGAAGCGGTGGTCATCTGCGGCGCAGCGCTCGGCACTTTCCTCGTCGCCAATCCGATGAAGACGGTCAAGGACACCGGCAAGGGCATTCTCGAGGCCTTCAAGCAGGCCGTGCCGAAGGAGCGCGACTATCTCGAAACGCTTGGCGTCCTGCACAGCCTGATGCGCGAGTTGCGGTCGAAGTCGCGCAGCGAGGTCGAGGCGCATATCGACAATCCGGAAGAGTCGGCAATCTTCCAGGCGTTCCCGACCGTGCTCAAGAACCACGACCTGACGCATTTTATCTGCGACTATTGCCGCATCATCATCATCGGCAATGCGCGCTCGCACGAGATCGAGGCGCTGATGGATGAGGAGATCCAGACGATCCGCACCGACAAGCTGAAGGCCTATCACGCGATGGTCGCGGTCGGCGACGGCCTGCCGGCGCTCGGCATCGTCGCGGCCGTGCTCGGCGTGGTGAAGGCGATGGGCGCGCTCGACCAATCGCCGGAAATTCTCGGCGGGCTGATTGGTGCTGCGCTCGTCGGAACCTTCCTCGGCATCTTCCTGTCCTATGCCGTGGTCGGTCCGGTCGCCACCAAGATCAAGACGGTGCGCGAGAAGAAGAACCGCCTGTACATCATCGTCAAGCAGACGCTGCTCGCTTACATGAACGGCGCCTTGCCGCAGGTCGCGATCGAGTTCGGCCGCAAGACCATTTCGTCCTATGAGCGTCCTACTATCGATGCCGTCGAGCAGAGCACGATGAACACCGGCACCGCCGAGAAGAAGGCGGCCTGAGCATGCAGAACTTCAGCCGGGGCCGCTTGCCGTCATGACCAGTCCGGCAAGTCCGTCGCAAACCCGGGCTCTCATCATCGAGCGTCTCGTCGGCGACAGCGGCGAGGCCGCGCAGGTGATCGGCGTCGGCCGCGGCATGGCCGAGCGCTCGCTCCCGCTACTGCAGAAAGCCCTTTCCGCAGAGCTGGGCGCGCCGGTCACCGTCGACCTGCAGGCGGTCGAAGTGGGACGTGTCCCCGATGCGCGTATGCGCGCGGGCGAAACCTTCGCCATGACCATCGTTCCGTCGCCGACGTCGGCCGACGCCATGACGCTCGTCATGGACGCGCCGGCGATCGCCGTCATGGTCCAGGCGCTGTTCGGCGGCGACCCGGATCAGCCGGTGGCGCCGATCGAGCGCGACCTGTCACAGATCGAGACCGACGTCGCCACCACCGTCTTCCAAGAGGTTGCGATGGCGCTGAACGGATCGGGCCGGCGTTCTCTCGAGCTGCGCCAGCCTGTCCCGAGGGCGATGTCCGGCAACGAGGCGAAACGGCGCGTGCTGCGCGACGGGGCGGCGGTTCGCATCATCTATGGCATCTCGACGCCGACCGACACCGGCACGGTGACGGTGATGATCCCGCAGCGAATCCTTTTGGCGACCCGCGGCGCCACCGCAGATCACGGCGGCGACCAGACGACGGAATTCGACTGGCGAGCCCGCTTCTCGGAAGAAGTGATGCGCTCGGCCGTGCGGCTCGAGGCCACCATGCCGCTCGCCCGGCTGTCGCTTGGCGATCTCGCCGCCTTCCAGCCCGGACAGGTGATCGAGTTCGAGGAAGATGCGCAACTGCAGGCAAAGCTCAGCGCGCGCGACAAGACGCTGTTTGTCTGCGAGTTCGGCAAGCTCGGACAGAACTACACGGTCCGCATCCGGCATCCCCACGATGGCGGGCAGGATTTCATCGACGGATTGGTGCCGGGCTGAGGCCTGGCT
>NZ_RZSR01000578.1:0-3840 GCF_004023265.1 Mesorhizobium sp. M1A.F.Ca.IN.020.06.1.1 | reverse complement strand
CTGATATGTGTATATTAGACTGCAACAACGAGCATGCCGCCGAGTTGTCCTGGCTTGAGCCGGAGCGCCTGTCATTCCTGATCGGGCAGGCTTTCTACACGCGCCGCATCGGGGCGCTCGAAGCCTTCATCATGTGCTTCGATCAGGATGCCAGCTACGAAAGCCCGAACTTCCTCTGGTTTCGTGAGCGCTACTCCCGCTTCGTCTATGTCGACCGGGTGGTGGTCGCGGCCGAAGCGCGCGGCCGCGGCCATGCCCGCCGTCTCTACGAGGATCTGTTCGAGCATGTCAGGCGCGCATGCCACACGATCGTAACCTGCGAGGTCAATGCCGATCCCCCGAACCCCACATCGGATGCCTTTCACGCGGCGCTCGGCTTTGGCGAGGTCGGCGATGCCGTGATCCACGGCGGCAGGAAGTCGGTGCGCTACTACGCCAAGCCGATCGACTAGCGCATGGCCCTGGAAGCCAGAGGCTTCAACCATGAGCCAAACAAGGTCTCATGCGGCCGCCGCACTGGCCACAAACAGAAGCTGCAGCTGATGTATCGTCTTCGCGTGCCGGGGGCGTGACATCATGCCAAGCAACGTCTTCCGCTTCGACGAGAGTTGGAACATTCCCGATGCCACGCCGCAGGAAGTGTGGGACGTTCTGTCCGACGCCGAGTTGCTGCCGCTCTGGTGGGGCGACGCCTACAAGGAAGTCGAGCCGCTCGACAAGAAAGGCAAGGCCGTCGTCGGGTCACGGGCAAGAGCCAGGGCGCGAGGCGCCCTGCCCTACGAGCTGAACTTCATCATCGAGGCCGCGGAGCTCGATCCTGGCCGGCTGGTGGTGGTGAAGACCTTCGGCGATTTCGACGGCCTGTGGCGGGCTGAGCTGTCGCCAGCCGGAAGCGGAACGCATGTGAAGCTCACCTGGCAGGTCATCGTGGAGAGGCCGATCCTCAAACTCCTGGCACCCTTGCTGAGGCCGGCTTTCGCGTGGAATCACCGCTGGACCACACCTCGCGGCGAAGCCGGGCTTCGGCGCTATCTCGCCGCACAAAAAACCGGCAAGGCCTGACCTCCTCACCAATTGCGGTTGAGCCAGCCGCGCGCCGGTTTCTCGACGATGTAGTAGCTCGCCAGGGCGCAGGCGAAGACCGCGGCCAGCATCGGGATCGGCGCCACGTCGCGGTCATAGACGAATTTGTAGAAGGGCTGCTGCCACAGATAGAGCGAGTAGGACCACAGCCCCAGCATCACCATCGGCCGCGATGACAGTAGGCCGGTCAGATAGCCGCCGGCGAAGTCGAGCGTGTTGACGGCGAGCGCCAGCAGCGGCACGCCCAGCAGATAGTGCAAGGGCGTCGGCACCGGATCGAGGAACAGCAAGATTCCCCCCACCGCGGCCGCCAGCGCCAGATGCCGGCTCCTGAGGAATGCCGGCAGGTGTCCATCGGCCTTGAGCAGGCAGATCGCCGCCGACAGCAGGATCGAGGCGATATGCACGTCGGTTCGCCAATAGCTGGTTTCGTAGTCCATGCCGAAGACCCAGTAGGAAATAGCGCCGTTGGCCATAGCGAGCAGCGACAGCATGACAAGCAGGCGCACGACATTCGCGCGCCTGGAAACCGCCACGCTGATCAGCGCCAGGATGACATAAGAATGCTCCTCGATGGCAAGCGACCAGATATGGTCGAGCGCGCCCGCGCGATTGATGAGAATGCCGGCATAGTTGTAGGTGAATGTCAGCGCGGTAAGCGCCGCCTTCCATTTGAAGGCAATGAAGGTGCCGGAGAGCCCGATCATGACGGCAACCACGAACACCAGCAGGGCTGGATAGACGCGGGCGAACCGGCGCTTGAAGAAGTTCTTCAGCGGAAAGCGCTCGACGAACAGGATTTCCCCCATCAGCCGGCCGCTCAGCACGAAGAAGAACTCGACGCCGAGCACGCCGAGATTGATGCCGCGAATCGGAAAGAAATGGCCGATCAGCACGAAGGCGATCGACAGGCCGCGCCAGCCGTCGAGATAGGCCAGCCTTGCCCGTGCCGCCTTGTCGGCTGCGGCCCGCGGCAGGACGCCGGCCGTCGCGGAGATGTCGGTCATGCCCGTCCCTCGCAACTCGAGGTCCCGGCATAGCCGTGCCTGGAACCGCTTCGTTTTCCCCGCCGCAGTTATTTTGCAGTGCGGGATAATCTTGTGCAAGTGCGAAGCAGCGAATTCACAGGCAGTTCCTGCCAACCGATTGCGAACACAAAAGAAAAAGGGGCCGCGGCGGATCCTGCCGCCGCTTGGTGAAGCCGGCATAGTGGGCAATGTTTCGTGGCCTAATGCCTTGCCCGCCTGCCGAAATCGGCCGAATGTGCGGATCGATTTCATAATCCAACGCAGAGACCGCTTATGGCAGACTTCGTCCTCCCTCCGCCCGCGATCGCTTCGGTCGCGGTGACCGGCTCGGCGGAACGGTTTGCCGTGCGCCGCATCTTCTGCGTTGGCCGCAACTACGCGGCGCATGCGCGAGAACTCGGCAATGACGAGCGCGATCCGCCCTTCTTCTTCACCAAGCCGGCCGACGCCGTGGTCGACAGCGGCGCCGAGATCCCCTACCCGCCGCTGACTGGCAATCTCCACCACGAGATCGAGCTGGTCGTGGCGATCGGCAAGGCCGGCTTCCGCATCCCTCGCACCGAGGCGCTCGCGCATGTCTGGGGCTATGGCGTCGGCGTGGACCTCACTCGCCGCGACCTGCAGGACCAGGCGAAGAAAGCGGCCCGCCCCTGGGACTGGTCGAAGGCCTTCGACTTCTCCGCGCCTTGCGGCCCGCTGCTTCCGGTCGCAAGGTCTGGCCATCCCGAAACGGGTCGCATCTGGCTCGCTGTAAACGGTGACGTAAAACAGGACGGCGACCTCGCCGAGCTGATCTGGCCCGTCGCCGATGTCGTCTCGATCTGCAGCGAGTCGGTCGAGCTCCAGCCCGGCGACCTGATCTTCACCGGCACGCCGGCCGGCGTTGGCGCGGTTCAGGCGGGCGACAAGATCACTGGTGGCGTCGACGGCATCGGCGCCGTCGAGGTCACCATCGGGCAGCCGAGGCGATGAGCGACCTCGTCCTCCATAACTATTATCGATCCTCCACCTCATACCGGGTGCGGATCGCGCTGGAGATGAAGGGGCGTACCTACACCTATGTGCCCCACCATCTGCGCCATGGCGAGCATCTCGAGCCCGCCTATCTCGCGGTCAATCCGCAAGGGTTGGTGCCGGCGCTGGTGCTCGACGACGGAACGCTTTTAACCCAGTCGCTGGCGATCATCGAATATCTCGACGAGATCGAGCCCGAGCCGCCGTTGTTGCCCAAGGATGCGCTGGGACGCGCCAGGGTCCGGATGCTGGCGCAGATGATCGCCTGCGACATCCATCCGGTGAACAATCTGCGCGTGCTCACCTCGCTGCGCACCTTGTTCGGCGCCGGCGACGAGGATGTCGTCAACTGGTTCCGGCATTGGGTGAATGAAGGTTTCCAGCCGCTTGAAAAGATTCTGGCCGCCTCGCCCGAGACCGGCAGGTTCTGCCATGGAGATACACCGGGGCTCGCCGATATCTGCCTCGCCGCGCAGGTCACCAACAATGCCCGCTTCGGCGTCGACATGGCGGCCTATCCGGTGATCTCGCGCATCCACGCCGCCTGCATGGCGCTGCCGGCGTTCCAGAAGGCTGCGCCGCAGAACCAGATCGATGCCGAATAGAGAAGCAAGGGATCCCGACGAGGCTAAGACGCTCGCCGATATCGAGGAGTATGGCTGTCATATCCTCTACGTGCTGGAGGACGACGAGCACCCGCCATTCGCTTACTCGG
>NZ_RZSR01000577.1:0-3918 GCF_004023265.1 Mesorhizobium sp. M1A.F.Ca.IN.020.06.1.1 | reverse complement strand
TTCTGTGGCTGTTCACCGCGCAGTCGATCTACACCAGCCTGTTCGGCGCCGAGCCGCCCGCCTCCGTCGGAACCTTCCTGCGCGACGTGCTGACGACCGGCAAGGGCTGGACGCTGATCCTGCTCGGCAACGCTGCCGGCCTCGTCTTCGCGGTCGTGGTGCTCGCCACCACCGTGATTGCCTTCCCGCTGCTGCTCGACCGCGACGTCGGCGCCGTCTCCGCGATCGAGACCTCGGCGCGCGCCGTAATAGTCAACCCGCTGCAGATGGCGCTCTGGGGCCTGACGGTCGCGGTGCTGCTGGTGATCGGCTCGATCCCGCTGTTTGCCGGCCTTGCCGTCGTCATGCCGGTCCTCGGCCACGCGACTTGGCATCTCTATCGCAAGGTGGTGGAGCCGCAGGATATCCGGCCCATCCGCCGGCCGATGTAGGCCGCGCCGGCTCGAACAAAGCAGACGGCCCGAAACGGTTTACCGAGCCTGGTTCATGAAGATGTTCTTGAGGTCGCTCAAGGGGGCGGCATTCGTGGCCGGGCTTTGGGCTGTCGGCTGCATTGATACTACGCGTGCCAACGCTGACGAGTTGGCGCACTTTGAAAGCGCGGCCGTGAAGCCGACGCCGTTTCAGCAGCGCATTGCGCAACAAAACGGGCGAGCGCTCCAGGCCATTCCTGGCACGCCATTGAATGGGTATCTGACGCGACCGCCGGGTGAGGGGCCGTTCCCGGCGGTCGTCGTTCTCCATGGATGTTCGGGCCTATTCCCAACTGTAGAGAAAACCTGGTCGCAGCGATTGTCTTCCTGGGGTTACGTCGTACTCGTTGTCGACAGCTTCAGCACGCGCGGTGTTCGCGAGACGTGTGATCACGGCCTGCTCGCCGATGGCAGCCTGTTTGCTGATCGCGTTTATGACGCCTACGGCGCCTTGGAGTTCCTGTCGAAATTGAGTTTCGTCGACCCGCAGCGCACAGCGTTGATGGGGTTCTCCGCCGGTGGGATCGCAACGCTCGCGGCCGTGCAACTTGGCGGCGCCGAGCGGCTGATGGATCGCAAGTTCAAGGCGGCTGTCAATTACTATCCGAATTGTTCGGCTACGAATGGCGACGTGGCGGTCCCGACATTGATCCTGATCGGCGAGCTCGACGATTGGACCCCCGCCAAAAATTGCCGGGAAATGATGGCGCAGCGCAGCGGCAAGGGCAGCGCCGTGCAGCTTGATGTCTTCAAGGGCGCTCGCCACGCCTTTGCCTCCCGGTCATTCAAGACGGGCACCGAGCAGTATGGCCACCGGGTGGAGTACAACGCAGCTGCGGCCGAAAAATCGGCAAGCGACGTCCACACGTTTTTGAAGCAGGCCTTCAGCGGATAACAGCCATAGCCCTGATCATCCGATCTCAGCGCTGCGCCTCGGTCGCCATCTTCAAAGCCAGCGCCGTCAGCACCGTGCCCATCATCCAGCGCTGGACGACTAGCCAGAACGGCCGTCCGGCGAGGAAGGTGGCGATCGAGCCCGCCGTCACCGCGATCATGGCGTTGACGGTCAGGCTGATCGAGATCTGCGTCACGCCGAGCACCAGAAGCTGCGACAGCACATGGCCCTTGGCCGGGTTGATGAACTGCGGCAAGAGCGACAGATAGAGCACCGCCACCTTCGGATTGAGCAGGTTGGTCATCAGCCCCATGACGAACAGCTTGCGCGGCCTGTCCTTCGGCAGCTCGCGCACCTGGAATGGCGAGCGGCCGCCGGGCCTTAGCGCCTGCCAGGCGAGCCACAGCAGGTAAAGCGCGCCGGCAAAGCGCAGCGCGTCATAGGCATAAGGCACCGCGAAGATCAGCGCGGTGATGCCAAAGGCCGCGGACACCACATAGAACAGGAAGCCCAGCGCCACGCCGCCCAGCGAGATCAGCCCGGCCCTCGGTCCTTGCGACAGCGAGCGCGAGATCAGGTAGATCATGTTCGGGCCGGGTGTGAGCACCATGCCGAGGCAGATCAGCGCGAAAGTCAAATGGTTGGCGGCGTCGGGCATGGCTCGATCTCCAGCACCTGCGGCAGGGAAGGTCCGATGCCGGCGGGTACGGACATGTGCCTTGTGCCGCGCACGAGCGCAAGGGACTTGCCGGCGTCGGTCGTTGCGCCAGGGCGGGCAGCGCCGCAGGCTTTGGTAGCCTTTCTACTCACCGACGATCGAGGCTGCCGGACGAGGCGAGGTTATAGGATCAGCATGACGAAGGACGATCTTCCACGCGCCTTTCTCCCGCCGAAATATAGTGGTGGTTCGAAGTGCGATCGGAACAAGCTTGTCGCTGCCGCCGACCTTGGATCGGACCCTCTCGATCTCGATGATGTAACCCAAATCCGTCGTTGCGTACTCGGAAATTCGGTCGAAGCCGATAACCTCTCCGTCTCGGTAGTTGGTAGCGGCACGGTCCATCGTTTCGGCAGCCTTCTTCCATCCTTTTGCCGGCGGGCCGAATGGATTGGCGATGACGACGTCATCCCGTTGTGAGAAGAGACTTTTCAATGGTTCGGGATTGCCCTTGACGAAGGCATCCAGGGCTAAATGATCCTGCTCGATGAGTTTCGCGAGGTCTGACAGCATCTCAGCATCCTCCGATGAAGGGGAAAGAGAATACTATCTGAAATCAAGCCCCTGATCCTGCCTTTTCGCTTCTGGCGCGCCGGCGTCAGTTTATGTCCCTTACCCCACCACGCGCAAATTCGATAGCTCGTTCGCAATCTCCTTGAAATTGTCGGACAGCGTCGCGCCGGTTGCATTCCAGAAAAGCTTGGCGGGCTTGCTGGGGTCGGCGGGATCCTTGCGGAAGCGGGAGTCGGATGAGCAGGTCTTCAGGGCGTCCATCGCCTGCTTGTCGCCGGCGTCGGTCGAGGACATGTCGAGCGCAACCGTCATTACCATGATGTTGGCCGCCTTGGCGTGGTCGCAGAGCTTGGCCATCTGCTCGTTGAGCGCGTTGGTGTAGTTGCCCGAGGAATAGTTGAACTGGCCGATGTCGCTGGAGGTGCCGCCGAACAGGCGGGTGACCGAGGTGCCTTTGTAGCCGACGCCGGTATAGCCGTAGGCCGCATAGGTCGATTTGTTGCCGGCCGGATCGGAGTTCACCGTCGAATAGGTGTTCTCCCCGTCGGTGAGCACGATGACGACCTTGTCGTTGCCGCGTTCGGTCTCCGGCCGCCCTTCGGTGAAGGGCGCCGTGCTGGACACGGTGCGCCAGCCCCAGGCCATGCCTTCCGGCACGTTGGTGTTGCCGTTGGGCTGCATCAGGTCGACAGCCGCCTTGATCGCGGCCAGCCCGTCCGCGGTGGTGACGTCGGTGAGCGGCGTGACCGGCGTCGTGGTGCAGCTGTAGTTGGGACCGGCGCCCGTTGCCAGCACCGGCGCATTGATCGGCCGCGGCATGAAATACTTGGCCATATTGGATTGGCGCGTCTTGCCGGTGGTGCTCGACGGATCGTCGTTCCACCAGCTGTTGGCGGCGCCGTAGGTCGCGGGGTTCGGCTCGTCGGGATCTTGCGTCACCTTCCAGTGGTTGCCGGGTTCGTCGGGCGCGAACATCGGCACGAACATTGTCGCCGGGTCGCCGACGCCGATGCCGGTGTTGTTCGGCCCCCCGGACGCAGGCGTATCGTCGACATTGTAAGGGTAGGGACGCACTTCGACGCAGCCCTGCCAGCTCGCGAACGGGCCGTAGGTGTCGTTGTAGTCGTATTCGTTGTGGCTTCGCTTGCAGGTGTTGTTGGACCGGTATTCGTCGCAGACGACGCGCTTGCTGCCGACGATGCGCTCGTGGCTGGTGACCACCTTCATGTCGCGATAGAGCGAAAAGCGGGTCAGTGCCTGGCCTTCCTCGGTCCCCCAGCCGGTGCCGTTCTTGTACCAGATGCCGTTGATCTTCTGGG
>NZ_RZSR01000576.1:0-3924 GCF_004023265.1 Mesorhizobium sp. M1A.F.Ca.IN.020.06.1.1 | reverse complement strand
TCTCCGATGTGTGCTGCACCTCGATGCGCGGCAGAAGATTGAGCTGCACCGCCTGTCTGGTCAGCGAGAAGGCGCCGGAGATCACCGCCTGGCTGGCGATGACCGTCGCCGCCGTTGCCAGGGCGACCATCGGCATCAGCGCCCATTCGGGAAGCATCTGGAAGAACGGGTTGGTCGGCTTGCCGCCGTGCGAGAGCACGAAGGCGCCCTGCCCGAAATAGTTGAGGAGCAGGCAAGGGAAAACGATGGAAAACCAGGCCAGCACGATTGGCTTGCGGCCGAAATGGCCAAGGTCGACATAGAGCGCCTCGGCGCCGGTGACCGCGAGGAAAACCGCGCCGACGGTGACGAAGGCGCCCGTCGGCGTGGTGGCCAGGAAATAGACCGCATAGTAGGGGTTTATAGCCAACAGGACGGACCAATCGTCGACGATGTGATAGAGGCCGGCAACGCCGATGGCCACGAACCATGTCGCCGTGATGGGTCCAAAGACTGCCGCCACCTTGCCCGTGCCAAAACGCTGCACGGCGAAAAGCACCGCCAGAATCACCAGCGTGATCGGAACGACATAGGCATCGAGCGCCGGCGTGATGACTTCCAGGCCTTCAACCGCCGAAAGCACGGATATCGCCGGCGTGATGATCGAATCGCCGAAGAAGAGGGCCGCGCCGCAGAGGCCGATCACCAGGATCAGGCTGGAGCCCTGCGGATAGGCGCTCCGTGCCAGCGCCATCAGCGACAGCGTGCCGCCCTCGCCCTTATTGTCGGCCCTCAGCACGAAGGCGACATATTTGATCGTGACGATGATGGTGAGCGCCCAGACGATCAGCGACAGCACGCCGAGCACATCGTTGCGGGCCACCACTCCCCCTGAAGCATGGAGAGCCTCTCGAAAGGCGTAGATCGGACTGGTGCCGATATCGCCGTAGACGACGCCGAGCGCGCCGAGCATCAGAACCTTGGTGCTGTGCTGCCGCTCGGCCTCGGCATGGCCCAAAGGTTCGAGGGATTCTGTTTCGCTGGCGTTGGCTAGCACCATGAACCCCACTTCATCAGATTCGCCACGCTCCGAGGCTGCCGCAAAGCGCGGAACACGCCGGAGCTACGCAAGGCATTCCTCGCCCTACCATCCGCAGGCCTTCAAGAACCGCCCAACCGTGCCGGCCATGCCATACTCCAGCGCATCCGCTGTCAACCCATGTCCGATCGATACTTCGGCCAATGCGGGGATGCGTTTGATCAATGCCGGCAGATTGTTCACGGTCAAATCGTGGCCGGCATTGACCTGGAGTCCCGCCGCGAGTGCCGCGTCCGCGGTTTTTCCCAGTCTTTCCAATTCCTTGGCCGCCTTGGCGGAATCGGAATGGTAACCGCCATAGGGCCCGGTATAGAGCTCGATCCGATCGGCGCCGGTATCGCGCGCGGCATTCACGCCGGCCGCATCGGCGTCGGAAAACAGCGACACGCGAAACCCGCCCTTCTTCAGCCGCTTGACGATCGGTGTCAGGAACGCGGCCTGCGCGACGAAGTTCCAGCCGTGGTCCGACGTCGCCTGCGCCGGATCGTCGGGCACCAGTGTCACCTGCTCCGGCTGGTTATTCTCGACAAGCGCCAGGAAATCCTCTGTCGGGTAGCCCTCGATGTTGAATTCCGTCTTGGGGAACTCATCGTCGATCAGCGCCCTGATCTCCGGCAGGTCGGAATGTCTCGTATGCCGCTCATCGGGACGTGGATGGACGGTCAACCCATGCGCGCCGGCGGCAAGAGCGATGCGCCCCAGCCCCGTGACGCTCGGCCACGGCAGATCGCGTCGGTTGCGCAGCATGGCGACAGCGTTGAGGTTGACCGAAAGCTTTGCAGGCATGAATTGGCATCCAGCTTGGTTTTGGCGGGCATCTATAGCGCCTTTGCAGGGAACAGATAGTGGGTTTCCGGTGTTCCAGAGACTAGCTGATGGCCAACACAAGGATTTGCCAGTGAATTTCCTCGAGGCCGTGCCGGCGATACGCCGCATTGAAACCAACCGTGACGCGCTGTTTGCCATCGACGTCGTCGGCGATGTTTCGCCGGCGGATGCGGAAAACCTGTTCGGCCTGCTGGAAGCTGCCTATGCCCTGCACCCGAGGATCGACGTGCTGGTGCGGCTGACTGACGAGGAGAGCGTCGACTGGGCCAACATCTCGCAAGAGACGCTGCAGCAAGGTGTGGCCGACGCGCTGGAGCACGTCGTCCGTTGCGCAGCTATCGGCGAACCGCGCTGGGCATCGCTTGTCGGCGACTTCTTTCCGAAGGTTCTGCCGTTCGAATTCCGGCATTTCACCAGTGACGACGAAGCCGCGGCCTGGCAATGGCTCGATGCGAGGCCGGCAGAATAAGCGGACTGGAGCAATTCCAGGAAAGGTGTGACGGCTTTCCGTTCGGAATTGCGCCAAAACAACGAGCTAGAGGGGTTTGCCGTTTTCTGAACCGGTGAACCGCTCTATCGCACGATCGTCAGCCGCTCGGCCGCACGCGTGATGGCCGTGTAGAGCCAGCGTTGCCGGGTCTCCTTGAAGGCCCAGCTCTCGTCGAACAGCACGACGTCATTCCACTGCGAGCCCTGCGCCTTGTGCGCGGTCAGCGCATAGCCGTAGTCGAAATCGTCGAATCGCTTCTTCTGCTGCCATGGAATCTCGGCATCCGGATCCTCGAACGCCGCCTTCAGCAGCTTGATCTTGGCAACGCCGCGGTCGGGATCGTCCTCCTCCGGCGAGACCAGCAGGTTGATGCCGGGCTTCACCGTCTCGCGCGACGAGGTCATCACTTTCCACAGCGATCCGTTGAGCAGCCCCTTGGCCGGATCGTTGCGCAGGCAGACCAGCTTGTCGCCGGCCTGCGGATAATCGGCGGAAAAGCCCTTCAGCTCGCGCAGGCGCTGGTTGTAGCGCCGCCGCGTGCGGTTGGTGCCGACCAGCACCTGATCGGCTTTCATCACCAGATCCTGCGTGACCCCTTCCCTGCCGATCACCTGCGCCGTGCCGTAGTCGCCGTGCATGAACTCGCGGCCTTCTCGCACGTCGAGCGCCAGCCGGATGATAGGGTTGTCGCGTGCCTGGCGATGGATCTCGGTGAGCAGCACATCCGGCTCATGCTCGGTGAAGAAGCCGCCGCCGGAGATCGGCGGCAGCTGGGCCGGATCGCCGAGCACCAGGATCGGCGTGCCGAAGCTCTGCAGGTCGCGGCCGAGTTGCTCGTCGACCATCGAACACTCGTCGATGACGACCAGCTTGGCGCGCGCGATCGGACTTTGCCGGTTGAGTGAAAAGGTCGGCGACATCGACGTCTTGCCCGTCACCTGGTCCTCGACCGATTCCTCGCCCTTCGGCCTGTAGATCAGCGAATGGATGGTGCGGGCGTTGGTCGCTCCTTTGGAGCGCAGCATCTGGGCAGCCTTGCCGGTGAAGGCCGCGAATTGCACCTGCCCGTCGACGTGCTCGGCGAAATAGCGCGCAAGCGTCGTCTTGCCGGTGCCGGCATAGCCGAACAGGCGGAAGATCTGCGGCCGCCCGTCCTTCAGCCAGCGGCCGACCGCCTTCAAAGCCTCGTCCTGTTGGGGAGAGAATTCCATCAGTTCGACAGACCGGATTCGCGAGCGAAACACAAGGTTGGCGTGCCATCACCGGCGTCGTCGGCGACGGTCTCATTCATTATCAGCTCGGCACGCTATCAGGCGCAAACAAGAACGTAAAGGGAACGAAGTTTGAGTCCGGGCTACCGGTGGGCTCCGGGATCATTCTCCAGCAGGATCGGCTTGCCGTGCGGCGTGGCGTGGGCGGCACGCTCCCAGGCGGCCGCGAGCGCATCGATCTCGTGCTTGCCGGCGACGCCCTTGGTCGCCAGCAATTTTTCCAGCGCCGACAGCCAGTGCTCGTAATAGTCGTGGCC
>NZ_RZSR01000575.1:0-3925 GCF_004023265.1 Mesorhizobium sp. M1A.F.Ca.IN.020.06.1.1 | reverse complement strand
TGGTCGATCGCCACCGCGATGCGGTCCGACAACAAGGCGCTCTCGGCCGTCCAGGACGCGCTCGGCCTCGGCGCCGGCAAGGTCGACACAGCTTACACCGCCATCACCGACATCAAGGACCAGGTCGACGCGATCAAGGCCAAGCTGGTCACCGCGCGTGGCGCCAGTCAGGACAACCAGCAGAAGATCGCGACCGAAATCAAGGCCATCCAGGACCAGATCAGGTCGTCGGTCACCAATGCCAGCTATGCCGGTTCGAACCTGCTGCAGAATGACGGCACGGCCGCCTCGGATCTGCATGTCGTGGCTTCGTACAACCGCACCGGCACGACCGTCTCCATCGACACCATCGACGTGGCAGCGACCGACACGCAGGTTCTCGACACCGCCGGCACGGGCGGCATCGTCGGCGGGCTGCTTGCGACGACCTTCTTCGATCCAAGTGCCGCGGCCGTTTCCGACACCGCCGTCGACACCGCGCTCGACAGCGTTGAAACCGCGCTTGCCAAGCTCTCCACCGGCGCTGCCTACCTTGGCGCCGCCAAGTCGCGCATCGACACCCAGCAGAGCTTCCTGTCGAACCTGTCCGATTCGATCGACAAGGGCGTCGGTGCCCTCGTCGATGCCGACATGAACAAGGAATCGACCCGCCTGCAGGCGCTCCAGGTGCAACAGCAGCTCGGCATCCAGGCGCTGTCGATCGCCAACGGCAACTCGCAGTCGATCCTGGCCTTGTTCAAGAGCTGATATTTCCGCTGAGGCAACCCCTCCATCGCAAGGCCGCGTCTCGGGCGCGGCCTTTTTCTTGCGCGTCGGACTGCTGCCTCCGGGCCGTTCGGGCCTCGATGGCCGCATGCGCTATCATCCTCGCACAAGCTTCGCGGTCTAGTCTTCCGGCGGAAAGTCATGCTGGGAGCGGTTGAATCGTGCCGGAACAGATCCAGAGCCTCATCGCGAACCTCCGCGGCTTCGGCGTCAGGCGTCTCGCTCTCATGGGCGGCATCGCCGCGCTGGTCATGGCCGTCATCGGCGTCGGCTCGGTCTATCTCAACCGTCCGGCCTACGAGACGCTCTATGTCGGGCTCGACCGCAGCGACGTGAACCAGATCGGCCTGGTGCTGGGCGAGGCCGGCATCGGCTTCGATGTCGGCGCCGACGGAACATCGGTGCTGGTGCCGGCCGGCACCACCGCGCAGGCGCGCATGCTGCTGGCCGAAAAGGGCCTGCCGACCAGCGCCAACGCTGGCTACGAGCTGTTCGACAATGTCGGCTCGCTCGGCCTCACCTCGTTCATGCAGCAGATCACCCGCGTGCGTGCGCTGGAAGGCGAGATCGCGCGCACCATCCAGTCGATCGCCGGCGTCAAGGCGGCGCGCGTACACATCGTCATGTCCGAGCGCGCCAATTTCCGCCGCGACGAGCAGCAGCCCTCGGCCTCGGTGGTCATCCGTTATGCCGGCGTCGATGCCGAAAAGAGCGCCCAGTCGATCCGCCACCTCGTCGCCGCAGCGGTTCCCGGCCTGTCGGCCGACAAGGTGACCGTGCTCGATTCCAACGGCAATCTGCTCGCCGCCGGCGACGACACTTCCAACACAAGCGCGGCCCGCACGCTCGGCGTCGAGCAGACGGTCGAGGCGCAGATCGGCGACAACATCCGCCGCGCGCTGACGCCTTATCTCGGCCCCGACAATTTCCGCGCCAGCGTCAAGGCCGACGTCAATACCGACACCCGCCAGACCGAAGAAACGATCTTCGATCCCGAATCCCGCGTCGAGCGTTCGGTGCAGTCGGTGCGCACCAACGAGGCCAGCAACCAGAAGCAGGCCTCGAACCCGACGAGCGTCGAGCAGAACCTGCCCGAGACGCAGACGACCACGACTGAAGGGCCGCAGTCCTCCTCGCAGAACGACCGCAAGGAGGAGATCACCAACTACGAGATCAACTCCAAGAAGATCGCTACCGTTTCCAACGGCTACTCGGTGACCAAGATGTCGATCGCCGTCGTCGTCAACCAGGATCGGCTGAAGACCATCCTCGGCAAGGACGCCACCCCCGAGCAGATTGCCAAGCGCGTCGCCGATATCCAGAAGATGGTGGCCTCCGCCACTGGCTTTGAGGAGAAGCGCGGCGACGTCATCGATGTCTCGGCGGTCGAGTTCATCGACGGGCTGGACGGTGAGCCGATTGACCAGCCGGGCATCCTCGCCTCGATCGGCACATACACCGGCACGCTGATCAATGCCGGCGCCTTTATCGTCGTCGTGTTCCTGGTCGCCTTCTTCGGCCTGCGGCCGATGGCGGCCGCGCTGACGGCGTCGGCCAAGCCCGCGGCCCTCGCCGGCCCGAGCTTCGACGATGTCCAGCGCTCGCTGCCGACCCCCGACGCGCCGGTGGCCGCAATCGCAGCCGACACGGCCGTCGGCGCGCTGCCGGGCGCCCGGCCGGGCGCCACTCCGCTCGACGACCTGCGCCAGAAGATCAGGCCTGCGCCGCAGGAACGGCTAGCACGCATGGTCGACCTCAACGAGGAACGCACCGCCCAGATCCTGCGCAAATGGGCCGCCGCCCCGGAAGCCGCGGGTTAAGCCATGGCTTCGGCGGCCCTTTTCGATCTCCTGCCCGATTTCGGTTCGCGCGCCCCGCGCGCCGGCCAGGTACCGTCAGCGCCTGACATCGAGCGCAAGCCAGACATATCGCCACCGCAGGCCGACATCGGCGCGCTGATCGCCGAGGCGGTGGCCGATGCAGAAGCAGCACTCGGGGCGCGGCTCGCGGCCGCCCACGAGGCGGCCCTCGAGGCCGAACGCCAGGCCAATGACGATGCGGCAAAGGCGTTCCTCAAAAGCTTCGGCGGCGATCTGGGGGCGGCGGTCGCGACACGGATCGATGCCATGGAAGCGCGCGTGGCCGAGCTCACCGCCGCCACCGTCGCCCGTATCATCGGCGGCGTGGTCAGCGATGATCTGCAGGAGCGCTCGATCGAAGCTCTTGCCCGTACCGTAAGCGCCGCGATTGCCGACAGTGAGGCGGTGCGTATCGGCGTGCGCGGGCCGCTGTCGCTGTTCGAGCCGCTGAAGGCGTCGCTTGGAGATCGCGCGGCCAATCTCGATTTCACCGAGGCCGCCGGCTTCGACCTGACCGTGACCATCGATGAAACCGTCTTCGAGACGCGCATCGCCGAATGGTCGGCTTCCCTGTCGGAGGTCCTATCATGAGCGCCATCGACCACGGCGAGGCCAGGCACGAGATCATCATCGTCAAGCGGAACCACGACGGTCATGACGACGGCCATCATGGCGGCGTCTGGAAGATCGCCTTTGCCGACTTCATGACCGCCATGATGTGCTTCTTTCTCGTCATGTGGCTGATCAACGCCGCCAACGAGCAGACCAAGGCGGCGGTCGCCAGCTATTTCAACCCGGTCGAGCTGATCGATCGCAATTCCAGCCGCAAGGGCCTGGAAGACCTTGGCGACGGCCCGAGCAAGGTTGGCCTCACCGCCGACAATCCGCAGGATGGCGCGAGCAAGGCCGGCGAGGACGGCAAGGGCGGCGCCGGCTCCTCCGACCGCAGGCAGACGAAGGAGGCCTCGCAGAAATCCGATCTCTCTGACGAGCATTTGTTTGCCGATCCCTATGCCGTGCTGTCGGAGATCGCTACCGATACCGGCGTGATGCAGAATGTCAGCGCCAAGGGTGAAGGCGGCGCTCAGAACGCCGGTCCGGCGACCGGCGCTTCCGGCGGCGAATCCTATCGCGATCCTTTCGCGCCGGACTTCTGGTCGCAGCAGGTTGCGACACCCGGCGCCGAGGCCAGCGCCGAACGCAGGAGGATCGAAGGCGATCCGGCCAGGCCCGGCGAGATGGTCGCCGAGACCGATGTTCCGAAAGTCAAGGCCGTTCCGCCGGCACCGCCGCAGTTGGAT
>NZ_RZSR01000574.1:0-3929 GCF_004023265.1 Mesorhizobium sp. M1A.F.Ca.IN.020.06.1.1 | reverse complement strand
TGCTCGATCGCGGCATCGCGGTCGCGATCGACGGGACGATCTATCGCGACACGTGGTCGAAGGAACTGCCGCCGGGGGCGGAGATTTTCCTGCTGCCGCGGCTGGCGGGTGGATAGGCGGAGCGGCGGACCGCCTTCGCCGGATTCGCGCTGAGCCTCACCCCTTTTTGACAGAGCCGGCAGTGACCTCATCCTTGTGCGCGGCAAAGGCTTCCAGGACCTCGGTCTTTTCGGCTTTCGGAACCTTGAAGCGGTCGAGCGTCCGCCCGAGTTCCGCTGCGACCTCGTCGAACTCGGCGGGAGAAATCTTCAGGTCCTTGTGGGCCTCCTCGAGGCCGAGCGGCGTCGCGCCCGGCTCGGTGGCCACGAACTTGAAGGGGCCGCCGGAAACATCGCACACCCACAGCGTACGCATGAACTTGAGGCCCGGCAGCCGTTCGAGGTTCTTGGTGTGCCATTTGCGCAGTTGCGGGTTCTTGGACTTCTTGCCGACGATGGGGTTTTTCACGACGGCGTCGCTGAAGTGATCGACCACGGCTGCGATGGCGAACACGCCTCCCAGCCGATCGTACAGACTCTTGTCCGGCGCGGTCTGCTTGGTCTGCGCCAGCGCATCGCCGGCGGGCAATATGGCGGTCGACGCGGCCGCCGCCGCCAGCACGGCGACGACGCTTCGTCTCGAAAGAGAGGTCGAAACAGCCGTTTTCATCTCTGGTACCTCCGTTGGGCCAGAGCCGGCCGCTCTGGCGGCTTCAATGCGTGATTGCGGGACATATGCACTTTGCCTCAAACGGGATCGTATGAGGAACTAACGAAACTGCGCCCGAAATATTCCTCCGGCGGACCGGCAGCCTGGGGTCTATTCACGATGGCTAAAATTTTGCGTGACGGAGACGGATACATAAACGGCGTCGCGCGTTAATGCGCCTATGGCTGACGGGCTCTTCCGTGAATCGTGGCCTCGCGGAAACGGCGAGATGGCGCGATTCATTCGCGAATATCCCTGGTCGGAAAGCCCGCTCGGGCCGATCGAGACATGGACGCTCAGCCTGAGGACGACGGTCGACCTGATGCTCGCCGCCGAAGCCCAGATCGTGCTTTTCTGCGGGCCGGAGTTTGTCGCGCTCTACAATGACGCCTACGCGCCGACCATCGGCGACAAGCATCCGCGCGCGCTCGGCCGTCCCGCCGAGGAAAACTGGTCCGAGCTCTGGACCGACCTCGAGCCGCTGCTGCGAGGAGTTCTCGAAACCGGCGAAACCTTCTCGGCCAGGGACCGGCCTTTCTACATCGAACGATCCGGCCTGGTCGGCGAGACGGTCTATTTCGACATCTCCTATTCCGCGGTGCGGGCGCAGGACGGCACGGTCGAAGCCGTGCTCTGCATCGTTTCGGAGACCACGGCCCGGGTGCTGGCGGCAGCAAAGGTGCGCGAAAGCGAGCAGCGGTTTCGCGCGCTGGTCAATGCCAGCTCCGACGTGGTTTACCGGATGAGCCCGGACTGGCAGGAAATGCATGAGCTGGACGGCCGCGGCTTCCTGTCGAGCGCCCAGGGGCCGGCGATCCGCTGGCGCGACGAATACCTGTTCCCGGAAGACCAGGCGAGCATCCAGGCGGCGATCGAGCGCGCCATCATGGAGCGCGGCGTGTTCGAGCTCGAGCACAGGGTGCGGCGCGCCGACGGGTCCGCCGGCTGGACCACCTCACGGGCAATCCCGATCGTCGATGACACCGGCAGCATCTTGGAATGGTTCGGCATGGCGGCCGACATCACCGAAAAACGGGCGAGCGAACAGCAGATCCAACTCTTGATGCGCGAGGTGAACCACCGCGTCAAAAACCAATACGCCGTGATCCTTTCCATGATCCGCGAGACGAGCAAGCGCGCGACCGACCCGCGCGCGTTCGAACACCAGATCCGCGAACGCATCATGGCGCTGTCGCGCTCGCACGACCTTTTGGTGCTGAACGACTGGCGCGGCGCCGGCATGGCCGACCTTGTGCGGGAACATCTGCGGCCGTTCGGACACGAAGAGCGAATCTCGCCTTGCGGGCCGGACGTGACGTTGCGGCTGAACGCGGTGCAGAACATCGGCATGGCGCTGCATGAGCTGGGCACCAACGCGACGAAATACGGCGCCCTGGCGGGCGACGCCGGAACCGTGCGGATGGACTGGCGGGTAGCCCCGGCCCCCGAAGGCAGCGATTTCGAGCTGGTCTGGGAGGAACATTTTTCCGAACCTGCCGCGGCCGCCGATGCCAAGCCGCACAAAGGCTTCGGCAGCGTCGTTCTCCAGCGCGTCGTCCCCACCAGCCTCTCCGGCAGCGCCTCCATGGAACGGCTGCCCGGCCTCGTTCGCTGGACGCTCTCGGCGCCGCTCGCCAACGTGGTCGTCGCCGGCGGGGCGGAGCTCGACCCCGATGAGCAGATCGCCGGGCTGACGTGAGGCCGGTTGCATCCTGGGAGACGGAACAGGGCGGCTCGCCGCCACGTCGGAAGCTCGCTGGCGCCGCCGAGCCCTCGCCGTAGCGCCGTACGCCGAATGGCTTGCGCTGCTCCCACTTTTGCTTTCCCCTTCCCCGCTTTTTTAGAACAGAAAAGCGCCAGCTTTTCTGTTCTGGACTCTGGATATTTGGACTCTGGATACTGGCTTATGGATTATGGGGCTTATCCCAGGCCTTAACCCACGGCTTATCCCAGCGCGGAATTCCGTCACGCTTCCAAAGGCTTAGGCTACGGGTCCTCAGCATGCCTTTGAAGCGCGTGCGCACGGGCCGGCGATCTCCTGTTGCTGTCTGGCCAACAGTGAACAAATTAGGAACAAAAATGTCAAGCCGGGCACCGCTGACGCGGCCGGCGATCGTCGCTTTGCCGCCATCGGCTTTCTGTTGCCGAGGCGCTTCAAGGAGGCAGGCTGGCAGCCCGCCGGGGTCTGATGGCAGAGAGATGCGGCTGGCCTGCTGCAGCCAGCCGCAGCCGGCGGTTTATGAATTCTTTGCTGCGGATGCGCTCTCCACATCATCCAGCCCCTTGGCCTTGTAGACGAGGTAGGAGATCGCCCAGGCGGCGATGAAGATGCCGATAATGGCGAAGCCCAGATTGTTGAAATTGTCGTTGAGCGTGCCGACGCCGTTCCAGAAGCCGCCCGACAGACCGAGCTTGTCACCGATCAGGCCGAGCGCCTCGATGCCGCCGATCAGTACTGCGACAAGGACCGACACCAGGGTGATCGTCATGTTGTAGTACAGTTTGCGGATCGGCTTGACGAAGGCCCACTCATAGGCGCCGAGCATCATCACACCATCGGTCGTGTCGACCAGTGACATACCGGCCGCGAAAAGCACCGGGAAGACCAAAATGGCTTCGAACGGCACGCCCTTGACCGCTTGTGCCGCGGACACGCCGAACATGGCGACTTCGGTCGCGGTGTCGAAACCAAGGCCGAAGAGGAAACCAAGTGGGAACATGTGCCAGCTGCGCGACACCAGCCGGAACATCGGGCGGAAGACGCGCGCCAGGAAGCCGCGATTGTTGAGCAGCAGGTCCAGGTCCTCCTCGACAAACGCCCCACCGGCCCGCACCCGCCGATAACTTCTGTAGATCGAGAAGAAGATGACGATGTTCATCGCCGCGATGGCGAGCAGGAAGAGTGCGGAAACGCCGGTACTGATCGTGCCGCCAATCTCCTGAAGGCTCTGGAAACGGCCGAGCAGGGACGTTGCCGCCGCGATAGCCGCAGCGACGATGACGACGATCGTCGAATGGCCGAGTGCGAAAAAGAAGCCGACGGAGACCGGCCGTTTGCCGTTCTGCATCAGCTTGCGCGTGACATTGTCGATGGCCGCTATGTGGTCGGCATCGACGGCATGGCGCAAGCCGAGGCCATAAATGACGAGAGCGACGCCAAGCAATGTTGGCTTGTCGTGGAA
>NZ_RZSR01000573.1:0-3938 GCF_004023265.1 Mesorhizobium sp. M1A.F.Ca.IN.020.06.1.1 | reverse complement strand
CCCTATAATCGGTGGTGCGCTGACCTATGCGCGTGTGAAGAGCGAGCGCGACGTTGTTCACGAGGCGAAGGTTCATGCAAATATCGAGATCTGGACCAATGCGACTTGCAATGCCTGGTATGCTGACAACTGGCTGCCTGTCATTCGTGGCAACCGCTTGTACAAACTCCGGGCGAAGCAGGTCATTCTCGCCACAGGCATGATCGAGCAGCCATCGCAGTTCCGCAACAACGATTTGCCGGGCATCATCCAGGGGTCCGCGGCTCAGCGGCTTATTCGTCTTTTCGGCGTTAAGCCGGGAAAGCGCGCAGTCGTGCTTGCTTCGAACGATGACGCTTACGGAGTGGCATTGGACCTTCTCGATGCTGGAGTTCGACTCGCCGCTGTCTGTGATCTTCGCAAGGGGGACATCAACGGAGCGAATCGCGAAGAGCTAAAAACACACAACGTTGAAATCCTTGACGGCTGGTGCATATGGGACGCCATGCCTGAGATGGGCCACAAGCACGTCCAAGCAGTTGAAGTCGCGGAGCTAAACGCATCCGGGAACGCTGCCAAGATCCGGCTTCGATTCGACTGTGATCTCGTGTGCATGTCTGTCGGCTATGTCCCTGCCTATCAACTGCCGCTCCAGGCTGGAGGCAAGCTGGGATATGACGACGCTACGGCACAGTTCACGATCTCCGGGCAGGACAAAGCCGTGCTGCTCGCGGGTTCCGTAGACGGCCACTTCGACATTGGTGACTGCATTGCAGATGGATTTGCGCAGGGCGCACGGGCAGCGGCCAACTGCGGCTTGTCGATCTCAGATCTGCCCGCACGGCCGGCGCGCAGTTCGGCATCACCTAACCATCCCCGACCGATCTTTCCGCACCCCGGCGGAAAGGATTTCGTGGATTTCGACGAAGACTTGCAGGTTAGGGATATCAAGAACGCTGTCGCAGATGGATACCGCGAACTGGAACTTGTGAAGCGCTTCTCAACCGTCGGAATGGGTCCAAGCCAGGGGCGCCACGCAGCCTTGGCAACGGCGATGCTCGTATCAAAGGAAACCGGTCGGACGATCAACGAGGTCGGTGTCACAACCGCGCGGCCGCCGGTCACGACGGAGAAGATCGCGACCTTGGCGGGCCGGAAGTTTACGCCAATGCGTCGTACGCCGATGCATGCGCACCATTGCGCCGAAGGGGCTTCCTGGCTCTTAGCCGGAAACTGGATGCGGCCGGCCTTTTATGGACAAGGGTCGGACGACAAGAAGATCATCGCCGACGAGGTGCGCAACACGCGAAACAATGTCGGTATGATCGATGTGTCGACATTGGGCGGGCTGGACATACGCGGACCCGACGCTGCAGAGTTCCTAAACCGCATGTACACCTTCGCTTATGCGAAGCTTCCCATCGGCAAGACACGCTACCTTCTGATGACGAACGAAGCTGGCACTGTCATCGATGACGGTGTTGCGTGCCGAAGAGGCGATCAGTACTTCTACGTCACGGCCACCACGACAGGCGTCGATCGCATCTATCGCAACATGCTGTGGTGGAACGCCCAGTGGCGGCTTGACGTGGATATCGCCAACGTCACCGCGGCATATGCGGGGGTGAACCTCGCGGGTCCCAACGCCCGAAAGGTCCTTACAAAGCTGACGGACGACATCGATGTGTCGGCGGAGCAGTTCCCCTATCTCGCCTACCGCGAGGGTAAGGTCGCCGGAATCCCGGCGCGTGTGTTCCGCGTCGGATTCATCGGCGAGTTAGGCTACGAGATTCACGTTCCTTCACGCTACGGCGCCGAGCTCTGGCGTGCAATTAGGGAGGCGGGGCAGGAATACGGGATCAAGCCATTTGGCCTTGAAGCGCAGCGCGTGATGCGGCTCGAAAAAGGTCACGTCATCATTGGTCAGGACACCGACGGCATGACGGCGCCGGAGGAGCTCGACATGAACTGGGCGGTGGCGAATTCCAAGCCCTTCTTCATCGGCAAGCGCAGTCTTGAGATCCGCGGAAAGACACTGTCGAACCGCAAGCTTGTCGGCTTTGCACTTGATCGGATGCCCGCGTCAGGCCTGCAGGAGTCCAACCTGGTCGTGAAGGACGGTCAGATCGTCGGTTTCATCACCTCGATCACTTACTCTCCCACGCTCTCGAAGGTCATCGGCCTCGCGTACGCAGACAGAGCGGACGCTAACCTGGGAAGCCATATCACGTTGCGCTCAAGTGACGGCAGCCAGCACCAAGCCGAGGTCGTCTCACCGCATTTCTACGATCCGGACAACAAGCGGCAGGAGATGTAACATGGCTGCCATCGCACGAAGCCCCTTTGCACATCGCCTCGAACAGTCTCGCGCTCCGCGCCTACCCAACAACGTGGCCATCCATGATCTCACGCTCATTGGACGGACTGGCTTTAAGGGAGCCGGGACGACTGAATGGCTTGCTTCGAAGGTCTCTCTCCCGGAACGCCCGAACAGAGCCGTCACCCTTTCCGATGACACTGTCATTGGTCGGCTGGGCAAGGAGGAGTACCTCATCCTGAACGGTCGCAACTCGACGAGCGACATTTGTGGCGAACTGGACACGTCTTGGGCTGCGGAGAGCGCTGGCGATGGCACCCGCATGGGCTATCCGCTTCCGCGGGCAGACAGTCACAGCTGGCTTTTCATGGAGGGTGCGCGTGTTGCGGAAATGATGTCAAAGATTTGCGGTGTTGATCTTCGTAACAAGAGCTTTCCCCCAGGCGAAATCGCCCAAACGATCGTGGCACGTATCGGCGCTGTGCTGATCCGCGAGACCGGCGCCTCTGAAGGTCTTCATCTTCTCACGGACTTCGCCTCTGCCGACTATCTCTGGGAAGTGCTGGATGATGCGTCTGCCGAATATGGTGGCGGTTTCGTTCCAGCCGGGAGGAAGTAACATCGCCACCTATCACTTCAACTCAGATAACGGTGCGCCTGTCTGCGATCAGATCATGAACGCATTGCTGAGCTGTAACCAAGGCTCCGAGACTGCCTACGGCGCGGATCAGTATACCGCGAAGCTAGCACCCGCTTATTCCGAGTTCTTCGAGCGCGAGACCTTCGTGTTTCCGATAGGGACGGGGACTGCCGGCAATGGTCTGGCGCTGGGCGCCATTACGCCACCATATGGCACCATCTTCTGTCATGAGAGCGCCCATACCGTGACGACGGAAGGCGGCGCGCCCGAATTCTACAGCGGCGGTGGCCGAATGACGTTGCTTCGGGGTGAGCACAACAAGATACACCCTGCGGACCTGGAAAAAGCGCTGCAAAAGCACGGGATTGGCAACGTGCATCATATGGCGGCGAGCGCGGTGAGCCTCACCCAAGCGACGGAGGCCGGCGTTGTCTATTCAAAGGATGAACTGACGGAATTGGCCGAAATCGCTCACCAAGCAGGGCTGAAAGTTCATCTTGATGGCGCGCGAATTTCGAATGCCATGGTCAGTCTTGGGCTGACTCCTGCCGAGATGACCTGGAAGGCCGGCGTTGATATCCTGACTTTTGGTACCACCAAGAACGGGACAATGAACGCGGAAGCGGTGATAACGTTCGACCCAGAAATCGCCAGGGTACTTGGTTTCATGTACAAGAGGGCAGGGCACCTGTTCTCGAAAATGCGCTATATGTCCGCGCAACTCCTGAGCTTTCTCGAGAATGATCTCTGGAGTTCCAACGCGATCCAAGCGAACCGAAACGCTTTTCGCATTGAAGCTGCGTTGAAGCGGTGCCAGGGCGTTACTTTTGCCCATCCCGTGCAGATCAACGAAGTGTTTGTCGTCCTGCCGCCACGACTTTCCCGAGCTCTGCAGGAGAAAGGTATCCACCTACGGCCATGGAAGCTGGGGGGCGATGGTGACGGATTTCGTCTGGTGATGTCGTACAGCGACAAACCAGAAGAGGTCGAGCTCTTTGAAAA
>NZ_RZSR01000572.1:0-3938 GCF_004023265.1 Mesorhizobium sp. M1A.F.Ca.IN.020.06.1.1 | reverse complement strand
GAGCGCCGACGGCTACGAAATGCGCTTCGCCGTAAACTATCTCGCAGGCTTCCTGCTGTCGTCGGAGCTTTTGCCCTTGCTGAAGGCAAGCGCGCCGGCGCGCATCGTCAATGTCGCCTCCGCCGGCCAGCAGGCGATCGATTTCGATGATGTCAATCTCGCCCGCGGCTACAGCGGCGTGCGCGCCTATTGCCAGAGCAAGCTGGCGCAGATCTTGTTCACCATCGATCTGGCCGAGCAGCTCGAAGGCAGCGGCGTCACCGTCAATGCACTCCATCCGGCAAGCTACATGGATACCACCATGGTCCGGCAGGCAGGCATCACACCGTGGAGCTCGGTCGAGACCGGCGCCAACGCGATCCTCAACTTGGCAATATCTCTGGCGCTCGAAGGGCGGAGCGGCCTCTATTTCGATGGCCAGCGGGAAGCGCGCGCCGATGCCCAGGCCTATGACGAAAAAGCCCGCAGCCGGTTGCGGGCGCTCAGCCTCGAACTGACCGGACAATCTTCCGCGACATCCAAGGAACAGCATTCATGAGCATCGAACATTGCGTCATCATCGGCGGCTCGTCTGGCATTGGCCTTGCCACAGCCAAACGGCTGCTCAGCCCCGCGATGAAGGTGACGATCACCGGCCGCAGCGAGGACAAGCTGAACAACGCCTGGAAGAGCCTCGGCGGCACCGTCGGCAAGGCCGCTTTCGACGCGACCAAGCCGGACGCGGTCCGGCACTTCTTCGATGGTCTCGGCCCATTCGATCATCTCGTTCTCGCCGCAAGCGGCGGCAGGGGCCTTGGGCCGTTCGCGACCCTCGACCTTGCCGACATCGGCAGCGCCGTCGACGAGAAGATCAAGCCGCAGCTAGGCTGCTTGCAAGCGGCCCTGCCGACCTTGAACAAAGCCGGATCGGTCACTTTCATTTCGGCCGTCTCGGCGCAGATCGCAGCACCCGGCATTGCCGGCATCGGCGCCATCAACGGCATGCTTTTGACCGTAGTCCCGATCCTGACCGTCGAACTGAAGCCGCTGCGCGTCAACGTCGTGGCCCCCGGCGTCATCGATACGCCCTGGTGGGATTTTCTATCGGGCGAAGAGCGGCAGGCGGTCTTTGCCGAGTACGCCGGAAAGACGCCGGTCGGCCGTATCGGTCGCGCCGAGGACGTCGCCGACGCGATCGCCTTCCTGGTGTCCAACGGTTTCATGACCGGCCAGGTGCTGACCTGCGACGGCGGCCTGCGCTTCGCCGCCTGAATGGATCAATTGGAAAAGAGGCCGGGCAGGAAGGCCAGCACCATCAGCCCGGCGACGACCGCATACCAGACAGCCAGGTGGACGGCCTTCATCAGCGGGCGGCCGACTTCCCGCGCCCGCTTCGGGTGGAGAGGGTCATAAATCACTTCGACCACTGCGCCGACGTTCCCGGTCGTTCCGTTGACCGGCAGATGCGATCCGAAACGCCAGGTCTTGCCCAGTCGGTCGGCGAATTCGATGATCGGCGTGTCCGGCCCGTCGCTCGACTTGTCGATGCCGATCACCTTGCCGGTGGCAAAGGCGCCGCGTCGCCTGAGCATGATGTCGCCATACGTCTGTATGGCGACGACCGCGAGGAAGAAGACGTCGCACAGAAAGCACCATATCTGAATGTCGCTCGGATGCTGGCCGAAGGCTCCCGCGACTGCACGGAACGGAGCCAGCGCCTGGTGGAAGGCATCCGAAACGCGTGCCCAGAATGCAGTCCAGTTCTGCTCCATGAACGCTCCGACGGGCGAACCTGTTTTTTGCTAATACAGGACAATCGCGACAAACCGATTAACGCGGCGCCATCGACTGCGCGGAATCCGAGTGCAGTTGTCAGGCATAGACCCGCGCCAGGAACCCGCGGCCAGGGCGACATTGGCGACGAAGCCGTTTATGCGTGAGGCGCGATCCGGCCCTGATGATCCCAGAAATTGTGAAACATCGGCGTCGCGACGATCAGGAACAGGGTCAGGCTTGCCGCCTGCCCGGTCCATAAGCCGCCGATCACCAGCAGTCCGGAGCGACCTGCAGGACATGCCCAGCCACAATGCCGGCCCTGCCTGGCACGCCGCGTCCCGTCATCATTGGGATGAGCAGGTCTTGTGCTGGACGTTGCGCAGGCCGGCAGAGACGAAGGCGCCGCCGAGCAGCGGGCGCGCGGCAAACAGAATCTCGCTCTGAAAATTCTCAAACATGTCATTGATCTCGCAAATGAAAGCCGCGCGGAACCGTCTTCGGATCCGCGCGGCTTTGGATGATCAGGCAGCCTTGGCGGCCGGCATCGGATGGATGGCGTGGAACGACACGCAGAGCCGGTTCCAGGTGTTGATCATGCCGATCACCACTGTCAGCTTGACCAGCTCTTCCTCGGAGAACTGCTCCAGCGTCCTGGCGTAGAGATCGTCCGGAACGCCGTTGTCGGAGATGTTTGTCACCTTCTCGGTCCAGGCGAGCGCGGCGCGCTCGCGCTCGGAAAACAGCGGCGACTCCTTCCAGGCGGCGACCAGATAAAGCCGCTGCTCCGTTTCGCCATCTCGCCTTGCCTCGCGGCTATGCATCTCGACACAATAGGAACAGCCATTGATCTGCGAAGCCCTGAGCTTGACCAGGTGCATCAGGCTTTCTTCCAGCCCGCACTCCTCGACGGCCTTGTTGAGCGCCATCACCGCCTTCATGATTTCAGGCGCCTTGGCGAAGAACTGCAGCCTCTGTTTCATTCTCTTACCTTTCACGCTTTGCTTGGTTGTTGAACTTTCTGCGCCCGCTGATGGCGTTCGACGAAGGCGCAGCTTGCGGCGACGGTGCGGGGATCGGCGTCGTTCATGAAATCGGCGACGATGTCGGAGAGCTTTGCATCGGCAAGCGCGGCGCGATAAGCGCGCTCGGCCCTCAGCATCGCGGCATTGATGCCGCACGGTTTGACATAGGCCGACGCGTCGAGCTTGACCGGGCCGCGCTGGCGGATCTCGCCGCAGCGGAAGGCAGGCTCCCTGCCCTCGACCGCAAGCACGATGTCGAGCAGCGTGATCCGCTCGGCCGGCCGCGCCAGCCTGTAGCCGCCTGCCGGCCCCGGCACGGATTCCAGGATGCGCGCCGTTGTCAGCTGATTGAGATGCTTCAAGAGATAGCTCGGCGACAGGCCGAACGCCTCGGCCATGGCCGCGCCCGACATGGTGCTGTTGCCGTCGACGCCGGCAAGCATGGCGGCGCAGTGGATCGCCGCTTCGACGCCCTCTCCCAGCTTCACGATCTTTGGCTCCAATTCATGGATAGTACCTATCATGGATAATTCTTATCTGCAATATAGGTAACGAAAAACGGCACCCGAAGGCGCCGCATTTCTTTCAAAAGTGTTCCCTACTCCGCGGCCACCTTGGCCATCGGATTGTTCGGATGCGTCGTCCAGTTGGCGTAGACCGGCGACACCGGTATGCCCGTGCGCTGATCCAGCACGCCGGCGGCCAGCGGTTCCATCGTGATGCAGCCCTCGACCGGGCAGACATTGACGCAAAGATTGCACCCGACGCATTCGGCCTCGATCACCTCGAAATGCCTGACGCCGTCGACCATGCTGGTGATCGCCTGATGCGAGGTGTCCTCGCAGGCGATGTGGCAGCGCCCGCATTTGATGCACGCGTCCTGGTCGATATGCGCCTTAGCGACATAGTTGAGGTTGAGATACTGCCAGTCCGTGACATTGGGTGTGGCGCGGCCGATGATGTCGGACAGCGAGGCGTGGCCCTTCTCGTCCATCCAGTTCTCCAGCCCCGCGATCATCTCCTGCACGATTTTGAAGCCGTATGTCATTGCCGCGGTGCAGACCTGCACGTTGCCGGCGCCGAGTGCCATGAATTCGGCAGCATCACAACCTGGCGGGATGCTGCCGAATTCATGGCACTCGGCGCCGGCAACGTGCCTGT
>NZ_RZSR01000056.1:0-12182 GCF_004023265.1 Mesorhizobium sp. M1A.F.Ca.IN.020.06.1.1 | reverse complement strand
TCGCTCGACTCGGCCCAACTGGCTCGCGGCGACGCGGACCAGGCGGCTCCCGAAACCTTCTTCTTCGGTTGCGACGGGAGGTGGTCCTCCAACCTCTCGCCATTGAATAATCACCTTGCCGTCCCGATTGGCGCAAGCGATCTCTATTGAGTCGGCGGCCGCCGAGAGGCTGCCATGTTTGGCAGCGTTGGTGGCGAATTCGTGCAGCAGGAGGGAAAGCGGCGTGATCATTGCCGCAGGCACGGGGATATCGATGCCGGTGATCGCGAAGCGGGGATGCTCATTGGCCACATGGCGGTATGGCGCGAGGATCGCGTTCACCAATGTATGCAGGCTCGCGGAGACCTGAGCAGAGCGGCCATCCGACGTGAGCATCGTCAGCGCATGCGCCCGCGCCAAGGCACCGAGGCGGTCAGACACGATCGAGGCGAGCGCCGCCGGCGTTTCGGCGGTCGAGGCGCTCAACTTGATGATCGAGCTTGCGATGGCGAAGAGGTTCTTCACCCGGTGGTCCATCTCGCGGAGCAGTATCTCCCGCTGCTCTTGTGAGCGCAGCCGCTCGGAGATGCCGCGGGCGATCTTGGAAGCACCGACAATTGTGCCCGACGCGTCCGCGATGGGGGAAACGGTCAAAGAGATGGGAACGATACTGCCGTCGTTGCGCAGGCGAACGGTCTCGAAATGCTCGACATGCTCTCCATCTCGGATGCGCGCCAGAATCTCCCGGTCCTCGTTCTGGCGATCGGGCGGTATCAGCAACATGAGCGAACGACCGATAATTTCCGCGCGGGGGTAGCCGTAGAGACGCTCGGCGCCACGGTTCCAGTCCGTGACGATGCCGTCCGGATCCGTCGCGATGATCGCGTCATCTGAGGATTCGACAAGCGCGCTTAGCCGCGCTGCAGTGGTTTCCGCCTGGTCCCGTTCGATCGCAAACCCGAGCTGGCGGGCAATGGTCAACGCAAGTTCGCGTTCACGATCGGTGAAGCTATGGGGTGCTGGGTAGTAGACCATGAACTTGCCGATGAGCTCGCGGGAGCTGGCAAGCGGGATAAAGGCCAGCGCTTCGATGCCTTCGCCGAGGACCGTTTCGATGAGTTGCTGAGATTCACCGCTGAACCGAATATCCTCGACAAAGATGGGCTTGGCGTCGCGCTGATCGCTTGTCCACGGCGTGTGGCCGTTGACAGCCTTGCGGTATTCTTCAGACAGTGAGCGCCACGCGACGAAGCTCATGACGCCGTGATTGTCAAATTTCAGGATCGAGGCGCGCGACGAACCGAGGGCGTCGCATATGGCATCCAGGGCCGCATCGTAGATCTCGACGAGGCCATGGGCGCGGTAAAGTCGGTCGGTGAGGCGAAAGAGGACGGTTTGCTCGCGGGCAATATCGCCGTCGGCTTGCTCACGCTGGCCGCGCCCTGTGGCCGTAACACTCATAGCCCCTTGCTGCATCGAGTCCTTGACCCAATCGCCTAACGCAGCACCGCGTCGATCGCCTCTTCGACCGCCGGGTACGATCCCCGACCACGCTCGACAATATGCGCTTTGCGCGGTTTCGCAATAGGACTTGTCGCCTTGCGCGGCGGCTGGTGTCGCCGACGAGCCGCGAGCGGCGCCCGTCTAGCGGCTTTAGCCAAATGGCAATTCGCCTAAGCCCCGGCGGTCCCAAATCAAGGTGCGCTACCAGGCTGCGCTGCACTCCGACGCTCGCGGCATTTAAAGCTTCCGGGGCCGGCCCAAAACGGAAGCCTCGCGCGCAGACTAGCGCCTCAGCGCCTTTGCTTGGCAATCCTGCCGGCGATCGCCGCGCCCTGGATGCGCGCATTGGCGAAGCAGCCGCGAATGCTCGGCCGCATGCCGGTGAACCAGAGGCCGGGCAGTTTCGGGTCGTTCGCCGGGCCGTTGAACAGCGGCACTCCCTTGGCATCGAGCACGCCGAGCCTGCCCACCATCGCCTCCAGCCCGGTGCGGTAGCCGGTGGCGGCAATGACGATGTCAGGCGCGATCGACTGGCCGCTTTCGAGAACGACGCCGTCGTGCCTGAATTCCTTGACCTGCGGCACGACGATGATGCGGCCGGCCTTGATCGCGTCGACCGCACCGTCATCGGCGGCGATCGCCGTATAGTCCGAGCCGAGGCGGCTGGCGCCTCCGGATGGGGCGGGGGGCAGGCCGTACTTCCCGAGATCGCCGAAGACCAGCCGCTGCGTCGCCGCCATCACCGCATCGGCGAGCCGGGCAGGCAGTCTCGCCATGACGGGCGAGAAACGATGCACGGCGATCTTGCCGATGCGCTTGGGCAGCAGCGACGGCCCGTTGCGCGCCGAGAGCCACATCTGCCCGGTCTCGACCCCGGAAAGATGGTTGAGCGCGTCGAAGCCGGAATTGCCGGCGCCGACCACCAGCACTTTTGTCCCAGCATAGTCGCTCGCCCGGCCGAAATGCGCCGAATGGACGATCTTGCCCGAAAAATCCTTCATGCCTTTCCAGGCCGGGATAAAGGGTTGTCGGTCGCGCCCGGTGGCGATCACCACGTGGCGCGCCGCTCGCGGTCCCGTGCTGGTCTTCAGCAGCCAGTGATCGCCGCGGAAATCGATTTCCTCGACGACGACGCCGAAGGCGATCGGCAGCCGGTGCGTCTGGGCGAAGTCGTTGAACAGGCGGATCACCGCGCTGCGGTGCGGAAAGGCGGGCGTGCCTTGCGGAAATGAAACGCCGGGCAGCGTTGAGAGGTCGCGATGCGTGTTGAGATGCAGGTTCTCATGGCGGTGGTGCCAGGGCTCGGCCAGCCGCCCCTCGCGCTCGAGGATCTCGGTGGCGATCCCGGCCTCGATCAGGGCGTAGGCCGCCGCCAATCCGGCCGCGCCGGCGCCGATCACGATCGCGCCTTCGAGGATCGCCGGCTCGCCGGTCCAATCCGACGAGATTTCCGCTTCCATGCCCATTCTTGTCTTTATCGTCGTCATGGCTCTCACGTGCCACGGCCATGTATCCGACATATGCCGCTGACGAGGCAATGGGAATAGGCCGTGGTTGCAAAGAGCCCGGCATTGTGTCGCGGATAGGGAGATTACCCGTTGGCGGGGTCGGCGTGGCGATGCACCAGCTTGAAGGCGCCGTCCTCCAGCCGGAACACTTCCGTCACCCGCAAGGTCATCTCGGCCGGGTGTCCGTTCTTGCCCATGCGCGCCCTCGCATGCTGCAGCCCGGTCCAGAAGGCGAGATCGCCGCTCGCGGAGGCCTGCAGCACCTCGATGTCGGTGCTGCCGCCTTCGTGGAAGCTGGCGGCGTCGCGCTCGTATCGGCCGGCAACGGCATCGGCACCTTCGAGATGGTCGCCGCGCGGCGAAAAGAAGGTGGCCGGCTCGCTATGCGTCACGATGGCCTTCAGCGATGTAGCATTGCCGTTGACATAATCCTCGGCGATCTTCTCGCGGTGCTTCATGAAGGCGTCGAAGGACGAGCCGCCCGGCCGCACGGTTCTGATCCACGTCTCCAGCGCCTCGATGAAACCTTTCAGAAAGGCGGCCGTGTCGCTGTTCTTAATCGCGCCGCTGTCGTCGAGCAGCTCGGCGACATTTCCGATATAGGCCTCCGGCTGCTGCATCACCGGCATGTCGAGGAAGACGAAGGTCTGCCTGAGCGCCTGGTTGGAACCGAAGGCGCCGATCTTGCCTGGGCTGACGCTGACGACGCCGGCGGGCAGGCCTTTGAAGACGCTCTTGCCAGAGGGGCGTGAGCCGACGTCGAGGGCGTTCTTCAGGCAGCCCGGGATCGAACGGTTGTATTCCGGCGTGACGAACAGCACCGCGTCGCATTCCCCGATGGCGGCGCGGAACGCCGACCAGGCGGCAGGCGGCGTCTCGCCGTCGAGATCCTGATTATACAAAGGCAGCTCGCCGATCTCGATGAAGCGGCAGCGCAACGAATCCGGTGCGCGGGCCGCCAGCGCCTTGGCGATCTTGCGGCTGTAGGATTGGGCCCGCAGACTGCCGACAAGCAGGGCCAGCTGCAGGACGGGATGTTCGGTTGTCATGGTCATGGCGGACTGTCCAGGCTTGTTGAGGGGGATGGCGACGCGAGGCGGACGAAGGCCCCGCAACCTTGGACCTTTGGTCGGAGCGGCTGTGCTGGTCGCCTCTCATTTCGGTTAATGTCCGGGCTGGCGCGAGGTTCCGACCTCCGCTGGCCAAGCCGTGGCTGCGTATGGCCTTGCCGCCGGCGCCGTTGCACAGTATTGACGGGCTGGCGCGTGGCCTAAGGCTCCATTCGGCCTTTTGGCGCGCGCTAAATGATTGCCCGGTCTTCGGGCGGCAAAGAGGTGGCCATGTCCGCGCGCATTTTCAGCCCAGCCAAAACCGCGATGCAGTCCGGCAAGGCCAAGACCGGCCACTGGGTGCTGGAATTCGATCCAGCCCAGCGCAAGAAGATCGATCCGCTGATGGGTTACACCTCGTCCGGCGATATGCTGAGCCAGGTGCGGCTCACCTTCGATACCAGAGAAGAGGCGGTCGCCTATGCCGAGAAGCAGGGCATTGCCTATCGTGTCGAGGAGCCGAAGGAGCCGAAGCGCCGGCAGATTTCCTATTCGGACAATTTCCGCTATGACCGCAGGACGCCCTGGACCCATTGAGCAATCCGAGCAAAAGTGCACAGCGGTTTTCCGTCCGGAATTGCGTAACAAAATCGGAGCGGATCATCCTTTTAGATCGATCCGCGTACTCGCATCAGCCGGCTCCGGCCGGCCAGCGGTCCCGTAGCTCAGCTGGATAGAGCACCGGCCTTCTAAGCCGATGGTCGCAGGTTCGAATCCTGCCGGGATCGCCATTAATTTCAATCACTTAGCGCTTTCCCGGCTAAGGGTTCCAACTCGAAAAAGAACCGATTTCCAACTTTTAATCCTTTTCGCGGTTCCACTTGCGGCCGAAGCGGCGGCAAGTTCGCGCTCAGCGCCTGCTTCGACACCCACGGAACGCTCGATGATGGCATGAAAGCGATCGTTCCCGAGGTGATCGCCCGCCGATGACCTGAATATCTGATCCAAGTGGAAACACGGCGCTTTGGGGAATTTGGATGCTTGAAGACGCGCGCGGTGCCCAGTATATCCGCGCCGAAGGGCAGACGGACTCAGAGTGTTACAGGAAAGTTATCTCGAATTTGTATTGCGCTGGCATCTGTATCGCAGATGGCATCGTCCGCCGCGTCCGAAGAGGCAGGCTGAGTTCGACTTTCATCAGCTGATGAAATCCCTTCCGCGCCATGGCCTTTTCATCGACCTCGGGGCCAATGTAGGCGACGTTACCCGGCACGCTCTCAGCTATGGCATGAAGGTAATCGCCTTTGAGCCGGACCCTAGGGCTCTCAAGATCTTGAAGGGCCGGTTCGGCAATGACGAGCGGGTAACGATCATTCCAAACGCGGTAGGCGGCTCCGCGAGGACGGCAATCCTTAATCAGAGGCCCGACACGAAAAATGTCCGGATGACCGAGTGGTCATCTCTGTTCGAGGTGCCCGAGCACGCGAACGGCCCCGCCGTTGAAGTCGAAGTGATCGATCTCGTGCAGTTTCTGAGAGGGATCGAGGAACCGATTGCCGTTATTAAGATGGACATTGAGGGTGCGGAAGCGGAATGCATCGAGTCCATGCTCGATAACGGCATCTATCGGTCCATCGGTCATGTTCTGGTGGAGACGCACGAAAGGCTTTCGCTGGATTTGGCCAATCGGATCGCCGTGCTTCGCGACCGCATCAGTAGAGACGGGATTAACAATATAGACTTGGGCTGGGGGTGATCTCAGGCTGAGAATCACGAGAGCTATGGCTGGCTCATTTACTGCTAAATCGCAGAAGGGCTGCGGGGAGCTCTGCATATGTCTATCTTTTCCAAATGGTTGCGGGATGCCCGCTCTAAACTTCCGGAGAATGTTGCTATCGGCCGCCACACTTACGGCGTGACGTGGCGAAAGGTTCTGTTCCCATCGAAGGAATCACCTTTGCAAGTAGGGGCCTTCTGCTCGATCGCGGGTGACGTGCTTTTCATGTGCTCCGGTCAGCATTCGACCGGCAGCGCCACCTCATTTCCAATCCACAGCCGGATACTGAACCAACCGGAGCCGATCGGAAATGGCGGCAAACCAGGCGGCATCACGATCGGCAACGACGTCTGGATCGGCCACGGCGCCATAATTTTACCAGGAGTTGAGGTCGGCGATGGCGCGGTGGTAGGCGCCGGGGCGGTGGTCACTAGGACCGTGCCGACCTATGCGATCGTAGGCGGGTCTCCGGCCCGGCTAATCAGATATCGCTTTTCGCAAGACGTCATCTCGAAGCTGCTGGCAATCCGGTGGTGGGAGTGGGAGGACGATAAAATAAAAAGAGAGGCGGGCGCCCTCACTGGTCCCATCGAAACTTTCATCGAGAAGCATTTTGTGACAGGCACTAGGGCTAAATAGGCTCACAAACGGTTCAAATGACCAATTCGTGTTTTTTTCTGGCGGCAGATGCCAAGTACTTTCCGTATGCATGCCTAGCAGCGCGCAGAATTCTCGACGTTTCGCGCAAAACGACACCTGGTTTCATCATGCATCTCGGGGCAAATCAGGACGATGTCGGCATTGCGTATCGGTTGCTGAAAGACCGTGTCCGGATCGTGGACGTGACGAACTTCATGGCTGACTCGGGCTACCGTTTTCGCCCGGGGAGCGTCGCCACTTTCATCCGCCTGTTCGCCGACCGGTTCAGCGAATTCGCGGTATACGATCGCATCGCACATATCGACTGCGACGTTCTGTTCAACCGCGACATTGCCGATCTGGTGGACCAGCCTATCCACGCGCACCTCCTAGCGGCCCACGACGACTACATGTACTTCCGCCCGGGTTACCGAGACGAGATGTCGATGCAACCGGGCGCGCCCTATTTCAATGCCGGCATTATCGTCTTCAACATGCGGCCGGTGCGAGAGGAAGACCTGTTGAAGCAGGCCCGAAAGCTCGCCGTTGACGGACAAATGAACGACCAGAACGCGCTCAATGTCGCCTTCGAGGGCAAATGGCAGACGATGCACCCGAACTGGAATCTGATGTCGAACGGCGCCCGGGATTATCGGTTTTCTCAGGCCTATGCACGGCATTTCGCGGGCGGCAAGCCTTGGGGCAGCCAGATTGGAGTCGAGCTTGAAGCCCTCAAGATCTGGCGCGATCTGGCAGAGGATACGCCTTGGAATAAGCCCTTCCGGCAGCGGCTGCCGTTCGAGCGCGGGATAACGAAACGCTTCCTCCGGCGCTTCGATGCCGTCGGTGGTCTCTTCGGTAACGACGTGCATCGCCGCCGCGCGCGTTACGACGCGGGGAAAATGCACCAGATCTACGCAAGGCAAGCGGAAGAGGGCGCGATGGCCGTACAATTCCCGGAGGTGCTCGGCGGGTTTGGCTGATCTTCTTTCCAAATCGGCCGCTTCCTGTGGATATTAGCCGCCCGTTCACCATGCCTCTCGCTTCGCATTGAGCGCCGGCGGCCGGCTCGTTGAAATGGTACCGCCTGAACAACAGGCGCCCCGAAAGTCCAGCGGCCGGCGTTTTCATGTATCCCCGTCAGGATGTCCGCAAGGGCGTGCTGAAAAGTATGCGTCGGTCGCTGCCCCTCACTCGCTGGGATGCCGCAACCGATACCGCACAAAATCAAGCCCGCCCCGGCGATGGGAAGCCGGAACGGGCTCGGCTTGGGTCTGGAACCCGTGTAGTCAGGAGACTACGGAGAAGTAACAGGTCGGCGGCTGCAATGTTCCGAAGTTTCTGGCTTACGGGCCGCCGGGAGCAAGTCCTTAGCGGTAATTCGAGACGATCCGGGTGGCGGATTTTTCCGCACGGGATCGCGACACGCTTCAGGCCAGCAGGCCGGCGGCCTTCGCTGCCTTGCGCAGGGTTTTGCGGGCTTCGGTAGGACTTCTCAAGCCGTCGAGCGCGTCGCGGCAGACGCGGCTTGCCGACCGCCAGGCGCGGTCGCGCGCCCGCCTTGGCCAGCGCAGGTCGAGGCATTCGACTGCCTCGAAGCAGCTTGAGACCTTGCGATGTCCGCTTGGTTCGAAATCGATCACGACCGGCTCGGAAAACCAGACGTCGTTCATCACATGCTCCGTTCGTATGTTGGTCTTTTGATAAGCAACGGCGCCGGCAGGCGCCTGTCGGGATGCGGGCCGATCGGCGGACCCCGCGCATTAACCAAACACTGCCGATAATGTTCCGGAGAATTTTAGAGATTAGCGATGGGCCGGCCGGAGTTGGCTCACGCAGCGGATTCATTGCGCCGGCGCGCCGCGCAAAAAACATGTGACAACGTCACTGGCCGCGCTGTCGCCCGCGGCGAGATCGGAGCCGAAAGGCGGATGAACGCGTCAGGCAGCGGTTCCGGCCGGCGCGGAAGCGTCCGGTCAATTCGCGCGTCGTGTCGCTCTTCTACAGAAGACAGGATGCCGCCTTGGCACTATTCGACCAGCACATGCGCTTCGCGCGCTGCGCTGATGAAGACTTCCCTGGCATTGTCGGCCGGAACGTCGCCGCTCATTGCCCGGCGGCAGGCGCGCAGCGCCGCGTCATGCTGCGCGCTGCCGGCGTCGCGCCATTGGCCCGTCAGCAGCTCCACAGCCTGCTGGGCGTTGGAAATGTGTCGGATCGAGCCTGCCACGCCGACGGCGACTTCGACCGGCCTGGAAAACCATCCCTGGATCATCGCGAAACCCCTAATGCGTTGTGAGCGGATGATAAACGCGCCACCGCGCGGCAAGTTTCATCCCGATATTTCAACAGGATGTGAGCAGCGCGCCGGTAACGGGCGTGGCTGCCGGCTATCTTCCGAGCGGCTTGCGGGACAGTTCGATGAGTTCCGTCTCATCGGTGATGCCGGCCATGTAATTGGCGATGATGCGGGAGGCGCGCGCCTCCTTCTGCTCTTCGGTTTCTCCATCGATGCGGCCGCTCTCGAAGACACGCCCCAACAGCGCCGTCTCGGCGGGCGTGAATGTGTTTCGCGACATGTTGGACACGGGCTTCTTCCTCCAGCTCATGTCCCCCTTGCTCCCCGGCTAAACATTAGCACGGGTTCGGAAACGGGGTGAGTCCTCAAGGAAACGGCGACAACGTGCGTCTTTCGCGGCGCCGGGCCGGCCAGGTTTCGTCTCGTTGTCTGCTCGAAGGCATGCCGGAGACTGGGCCAGCTTCGCTATCTTGCTGAAAGGACGAAGCGCTGATACTCATTAGCGGCGCGGAATTATTCCGAGTCTGCGCCAACTTGCGTCGCGCAACAACGCGGCGCAGGCTGTCCGAGACCAAGATCCCGACGTGGTGGCAACCGGGTTACGGAGGGTATTGGTCGAACAAAGAAGCAGGGCAGGTTCCGACTGCGTGTCGGAGCAGGCCCATCAAATGCTCTGGAATTCCGAAGCCATTGCCCCCGTGGCCTCGGAAGAGCATGAACATGGGGAAACCGATGGTGACCAAGAAACTTACCGCCAACGCAGAAAGCGCGGCAGCCTTTCTTGCGGTAATGGGCAACGAGAAGCGTTTGCTCATCATGAACTACCTGGCCGAGGGCGAATTGTCTGTCGGCGCGCTCGCCGACAAGGTCGAACTCAGCCAGTCCGCACTCTCCCAGCATCTGGCCAAACTGCGCAGGTTTGGCCTGGTCGACACCCGCCGCGACCGCCAGATGGTCTATTATTCCTGCAAGTCGTCCGCAGCGCGTGAGCTCCTCGTTCTGCTCGACGGGCTGCTGACGATGGACAGGCCGCTCGCCGGCCCGGCCCGGCAGGCTCTTGTCGAAAGAATGCGGCCGCCGCAGGCCGCCTGAACGGCTCCGACGCAGGCGAGGGCGAGCAGCCTTCGCCTGCGCGGCGCGCCCTCCAAACAGGATGGCAACACGTCGGCCGGCATACATGCCCTGGCCGCGCTTTGTCACTTCATCAGCCGGGACGCGATCCTGGCCAGAATGCTGCCGGGAAACCGGTAGCGGCCGGATTTTGTCATGTCGTCACGGGCTGGCCGTCGTCGCCGATCGGGCTCGACTTCTCGCGCTCTTCCCATCACTTTTGATTGAAGGATGCTGCCCCGGCGCGGTCGCGGATGCTCACAAGCCGATGATATTATAGGCTTTTCTGCCGCCGCCGCCCGCTCCCGGCACGCCGAGGTTTACGGATTTGTAAATCGCGCGCCGGACTTCGGGTGGCTAGACTTTTACGCGATCCACACCCCCGGATCACCACGGGCCAGACTTCCACTTTGGCACCGTCAGAGGCTCGTCGCTCCCGGCGGGCCTCTTTCGTTTTGGTGCAAAGTCGCGGTTTTATGGTGCGGCTCGCCGGCGCGTAATCACGCTGCGCACGGCGAGCACCAGCACGGTGATAATGATCAGGATCACCGAAAGGGCTGCGATCGCCGGATCGATGTTGTCGCGCAGGCCCATCCACATCAGGCGCGGCAGCGTAATGGCGTTCACCGAGGTGATGAACAGCGTCACGCCGATCTCTTCCCAGGAGAGCACGAAGGAGAGGAGCGCCGCGGTGACGATGCCGAACTTGATGTTGGGCATGATGATGCGCGTCGCGCGCTCCCACACACTGGCGCCCAGGCCTCGTGCGGCGAGGTCGATGCGCCGATCGAGCTGGCTGAGCGAGACCAGGATCAGAACGGTGGCGAAGGGCACCGTCATCACCGAATGCGCCATCGCGACACCCAGCCAGGTGTCGTAACCGAAGGAGGATGAGATGCCGGAGACCGAGGTGAGCAGGAAATACAGGGTCACCGCCGAGACCACCGGCGGCACCACCATAGGCAAAAGGACGAAGCCGACCAGGGCGGCGGTGAAGCGCGGCTGGAACATCCACACGCCGAGGCTGAAGGTGAGCGCGAGCACCGTGGAAAGCGCGCTGCTGACCACACCGATGCGGATCGAGAGCAGGATGGACTCGAGCCAGCGCGGATCCTCGATCAGCGAACGGTAGTGGCGCAGCGACAGTTCGCCGGTCGGCATGGTCAACATGCGGCTCGGCGTCAGCGACACCGGGATGACGGCGAGCAACGGCATAAGCAGAAACAGCGCCACCAGGACGGCGAGGATGAGCGAGACGGGGCCAGGGCGGTAGGTCGGCATCGCCCTACACCAATTGCTTCGGTTTGACGTAGCGGAACAAAAGCGCCATCAGCGCGCCGACGAACACCACCAGCACGACGCTTATCGCCGCGCCCAGGCCCCAGTCCGGGCTCTGGAAGATGCGAAGATAGATGAGTTCGGCGATCATCACGCTGCGGCCGCCGCCGAGGATCGCCGGCGTGACGAAGAAGCCCAGAGAAAAGACGAAGGTGATCATCGCCGAGCCGATGATGCCCGAGCGCGTCATCGGCACGAACACCGTCCAGAAGGTGCGCATGCGGCTGGAGCCAAGCCCGCGCGCCGCGAGCAGCACGCGCTCGTCGAGGCTGCGCATGGCCGAAGCCAGCGGAAACACCGCGAAGGGGATGAGGAAATGCGACATGCCGACGATGACGCCGAACTCGTTGCGCACGAGCGTCAGCGGCTCGGAGATGAAGCCGATCGATTGCAGCCAGGTGTTGACGAGGCCGCGGTTGGACAACAGCGCCACCCAGCCGAAGGCGCGCGTCAGCACCGAGATCCAGAACGGCACCAGGATGCAGAATTCCGCAAGCACGCGCTGCACCGGGCTGCCGCGCACCCAGACGACCGTGATCGCATAGGCGGCGGTGACGGAAACGATGGTGACGATCGCCGCGATGCGCAACGTGCGGACGAATACCGACTGCACCAGCGGATCACTGACCAGCGCGCCATATTGGCCGAGCCCGGGCGTCGGCAGGGTGAAGCTCCACTTCACCACGCCGAGGAAAGGCCAGGCATAGGCAAGGACGAGGAACAGGAGCAGCGGCGCCATCAACAGCGCCGCGCCCGTCCTGTCGGAGAGGGTGCCCCTCATGTCAGTTCAGCATCTCCGCCCGGTCAAGCCGAGATGATCTTGGTGTATTCGTCGAGCGCCGCGCCGTAGTTCTTGGCGTACCACTCCATGTCGAGCGGGATCTGCTTCTTCATGTTTTCCGGATCGACCGGGTTGATGCGCTTCTTGTCGGCCGGGATCAGCGCGTCGGCGGCCGGGTTGGCCGGACCCTGGCCGAGCT
>NZ_RZSR01000571.1:0-3944 GCF_004023265.1 Mesorhizobium sp. M1A.F.Ca.IN.020.06.1.1 | reverse complement strand
GCGCATGCCGCTTAAGATGAGGGTGGCTGTCCGGCACGGCGGGATGGTCGAAATCGGCGCCCGGGTCGGCGCGCATGCCGAGCCGCTTCATGACGGCGATCGAACGATGGTTTTCCACGACGGCAAAGGAGACGATTTCGTCCAGCTCCAGCGTTTCGAAACCGAAGGAGAGCCAGGCTTCGGATGCCTCGGTGACATAGCCCTTGCGCCAGTATTCCGGTGCCAGCCGCCAGCCGATCTCGATCGTGCCGGCCGGCAGGGAAGGCACATGATCGGTTTGGAGGAGGCCGACGAAGCCGATGCACTCGCCGGTGGCGGCAATCTCGGCGGCGGCGAAACCGTAGCCATCCTCATCGATCCAGGCGCGGAGCTCGTCCATCTTTGCGTCCGCCGCGGCCCGGTCGCGGCGGAACGGAAAAAATTCCATCACGCGCTCGTCCGAGTTGATACGATGGAAGAGCGCGCGGTCGCGCTCTTCCCAATTGCGCAAGATGAGGCGCTCGGTGCGGATCGGCTTCATTGCACGAACTCGTCCTGGCGATAGCCCTGGAGGTAGAGCAGCGCCGTCAGATCGCCGTGGTCGATGCGGATCCTTGCCTGCTCAGCCACCGCCGGCTTGGCGTGAAGAGCGACGCCAGTGCCGGCCAGGCGGATCATGTCGAGGTCATTGGCGCCGTCGCCCACGGCAACGGCATCCTGCGTCGTCACGCCCAGCCTTGCCGCGATGTCGAGCAGCGCCTCGGCCTTGGCGGCGCGGCCGAGAATAGGCGCGGCCACCGTGCCGGTGAATCTGCCGCCGTCCTCGATCAGCCGGTTGGCGCGGTTTTCCTGGAAGCCCAGCATTGCGGCGATGCGGTTGGTGAAGACGTCGAAGCCGCCTGAGACCAGCGCCGTCCAGGCGCCGTTGGCACGCATGGTCTGCACCAGCGCGCGGCCGCCGGCGGCCAGCGTCAGCCGGTTGGCGAGGATGCGGTCGACCACCGCCGTGTCGAGGCCCTTCAGCAAGGCGACGCGTTCGCGCAAGGCCGGCTCGAATGCGATCTCGCCATTCATCGATCGCGCGGTGATCGCAGCGACACGGTCTTTGACGCCGATCTCGTCAGCAAGCTCGTCGATGCATTCCTGATTGATCATGGTCGAATCCATATCGGCAAGCAGGATCCTCTTCCTCCTGCCTTCAGCCGGCTGGACGATGATGTCGACCGGCTCGGAGGCCAATGCCGCGCGCAGATTGGCCGTCAATTCGCCGATGTCGGGAGTCTCCGGCAAAACCAGATCGCAGGCGACATCCTCGGCCAGCCAATGAACGGCGCTTGCGCCTGCCGCTCGCGAGGCGATATTCGCAAGCGGGACCGACACTCGGCGGTCTTTGGGATTGGACACAAGCGTGGCGATCAGAGGCATCGAAAATTCCGGCAGGCAGACGGGCGAAGGCCGCGTGAAAAACGCCATCCTGATAGCGGGGCCGACCGCCAGCGGCAAGTCGGCGCTGGCGCTGGACATCGCCGAGCGCAAGGGCGGCGTCATCGTCAACACCGATTCCATGCAGGGCTATTCGGTTCTTGACGTGCTGACGGCGCGTCCGAGCGCGGCCGAAACGGCGCGCGTGCCGCATTATCTGTACGGTCACGTGCATCCTTCGACAGCCTACTCGACCGGCGCCTGGCTGCGCGACGTCACCGGGCTGATCGCGGAAGGTATTTTCTCCGGCCGGCCGGCTGTCTTCGTCGGCGGCACCGGGCTCTATTTCCGAGCTTTAGCCGAAGGCATCTCGGACATGCCCGACATTCCGCCTTCGGTGCGTGAGCGCTGGCGCTACGAACTCAAGGAACAAGGGGCAGAACGGCTGCACCGTGTACTGATGCATCAGGATTCGGCTGTCGCCATGCAGCTCCGGCCGACCGATGGCCAGCGCATTGTGCGGGCGCTGGAGGTGCTCGACGCGTCGGGACGGTCGATCCTTGAATGGCAAGCGGCACGCGGCCAGCCGCTCATCGACCGCGACAGCGCACGCTTCCTGGTGATCGAGCCGGATCGCGGCGAACTGGTGGCGCGTATCGGGGCGCGTTTCGATCAAATGCTCGACAAGGGCGCGCTCGACGAGGTCAGGCAGTTGATGGCACTCGACCTCGATCCGAACCTGCCGGCGATGAAGGCGATCGGCGTGCGCGAGCTGCAGGCCGCGATGGCCGGACACATGGGCTTTCCCCAAGCGATTGAGCGAGCCAAGATCGCGACGCGCCAATATGCCAAGCGGCAGACGACCTGGTTCAAACACCAACTGGGGCCGGAGTGGCAAAGGTTACGCCCGGGCGAGAAATGGTCAATCGAGGACTGATAGAATGCGATTTGATCAGGGCTTGGAATTGAGAGCGCAGCTTCCCGTCACGGTTGTCCGGGTTAACCGTCCGTAAGGCCTGGCATGCCATAACGGCGACGGTCGCAGTACCGCGGGGCGTTATGCGTTTTCACAAGGCGGAATCGGCGTTTTTCGTCTTTATCTTCGTGATCCTGGCCGCCGGCCTGGTGACCTTTCACGCCTATGGCCAATTGCAGGATATCGCGACCGCTCTCGACACCGCATCGCGTCTCGACAGAATCGCCTATCTCAACAAATTGCTGTTCGTGACCGGTGCGCTGCTGGCTGCTGCCTTGTTCTTTGGAACCTTCTTCATCTACCCGCTGATCCGCGGCCAGGTGAGGGAAGAGGGCAAGTTGCGCGCCATGACGGTGTCGCTGAGCGCCCGTTCGCAAACGCTTGAGCACGCAGCACTCACCGACGGCCTGACCGGAATGCAGAACCGCCGCTACTTCGATGACGCGTTGCGGGAATATCTCGACGAATTCGGCCGCATCGACAAGCCGGTGGGCCTGATGATCCTCGATCTCGATCATTTCAAGCAGGTCAACGACACGCATGGCCACGATGTCGGCGACGAGGTTCTGCGGTCCGTCGCGCAGTGCGTACGGGGCATGACCCGCTATCACGATGTGGTGGCGAGGCTGGGCGGCGAGGAGTTCGCCGTGGTCACGCCCAACATGGATGCGGAACTGCTCGCGCGGTTCGCCGAGCGCATCCGCAAGGCGATCGCCAACCTGTCGATCATGTCGGGCAATGTGCGGCTGAAGGTCACCACCAGCGTCGGCCTCGCCGTCTGGGACCGCAAGGAGAGTGCCGAGGACTTCTATCGCCGCGCCGACCGGCAGCTCTACGAGGCGAAGAAGCAGGGCCGCAACCGCGTCTGCGCCTGAAATTCCATGATCAAATTCTTGACGCTGGCCGCCTGGAGCCGTGTTCTGCGCTTCTACCGCGCCGCGCGTCTCCTATGATCCTTTCCGAAAAGCGTTCTCGATTTTCGGGGTCATGCGCGTGCTCACGGACTATATGTCCGCTCCGGTTCTCGAAAGCGACTTCAGTCGACTCAGCCCGGGACTCAGTCGGCGCGAAGATGCAGAACGATTAGTCGTTCTGCTGGCGCATGCCGAAGGTCGAGGGCCTCAGGCCGTAACGCATGTCGAAATCGTCGTCCGGTTGCACGCGCGGCGCCGATGGCTTGCGGTAGTCGGGGTCGCCAGCCTGGCGCCCGGTATCGACGGCTTCGGCGAACGCTATCGACTGCTGCGGTTTCGGCACGTTGCGCAGACGCTCGACAATTCCGGCGAGATCGACATCGTCGCCGGAATCCGCGGGCAAGGCCTGCTCCCGCTTCGCTGTGCCGGGAATGAATTCCTGGGACAGTTTCTCGAATTTGAGCCGCATGGTCGTCGCCACGCCTTCGCCGAAGGCAATGGCTTCGCGCTGGCCCATGGAGGACAGGAACGCAATCGAGGTCAGCATCGAACTGATCGGCGAGGTGCGCGACGGAGCCGAGCCCAGCGCCAAACCGGTCTTCGACCGCGGAATCACCACCTATCCGCATATCGGCGCGGTTGCCCACCGTATC
>NZ_RZSR01000570.1:0-3946 GCF_004023265.1 Mesorhizobium sp. M1A.F.Ca.IN.020.06.1.1 | reverse complement strand
GGTATGGCCGTCGCGCACACGCACGCTGTTGTCCTTGAGCGCGATCTCTCGTCCTTTGGCCGCCGCTCCGCCGAGCAGCAGCGCCGTGCCGGACGGCGCGTCGACCTTGTGCCTGTGGTGCATCTCCAGGATCTCGATGTCGAAATCCTGCGCATCGAGCGCGCGCGCCGCCTGCTCCACCAGCACCGCCAAAAGACTGACGCCGAGGCTCATATTGCCGGATTTGATGATGGTCGCGTGGCGCGCCGCCGCGGCGATCTTCGCATCGTCATCGGCCGAACAGCCGGTCGTGCCGATGACATGGACGATGCGCGCCTGCGCGGCATAGCCGGCGAATTCGACGCTTGCGCCCGGGGCCGTGAAATCGAGCACGCCGTCGGCCTTGGCGAAGGCCGGCAGCGGGTCGTCGGCGATCGGCACATTGATGCTGCCGATGCCGGCGAGCTCTCCGGCATCCTTGCCGAGATGCGGTGAACCCGGCCGCTCGACGGCACCGGCAACGCACGCGCCGGGAATGGAGTGGATGGCGCGGATCAGCGTCTGACCCATCCGGCCGGCGGCGCCCACCACCACCAGGCCCATATCGCCCGTTTCGCTCATGCGCTTCTCCCGACGGTCTTCTTCGCGCGCGTGCGCGGCAGAGGAGTTTGGGTTGTCTTGGCGTCATCGACAAGCCCCAGCCCCTTCTTGCCCTGCACCCGGTGGAAGCGGGCATAGACGCTGTGCGGGTCGGCCATCAGCGAGGCGTGTGTGCCTTCCTCAACCAGCCGTCCCTCTTCCAGCACGATGATGCGGTCGGCATTGACCACGGTCGACAGCCGATGCGCAATGACGATGGTGGTGCGGCCTTCCATGACATGGGTGAGCGCTTCCTGGACGCGCGCTTCGGCCTCGTTGTCGAGCGCCGACGTAGCCTCGTCGAGCAGCAGGATCGGCGCCTGGCGCACGATGGCACGGGCGATCGAGACGCGCTGGCGCTGACCGCCGGAAAGCGTCGAGCCGCCTTCGCCGACCGGCGTGTCGTAGCCTTGCGGCTGCTGGCGGATGAACTCGTCGGCGGCGGCCTGTTTCGCCGCCTGCTCGATCTCCGCGTCGGTGGCCGAGAGCCGGCCGTAGCGAATGTTGTCGCGGATCGTGCCTTCGAAGAGATACGGCGCCTGCGAGACATAGGCGATCGATTGGCGCAGCGACCGCTTCGTCACCTTCGAGATGTCCTGGCCGTCCACCTCGATGCTGCCCTCGTCGACGTCATAGAAGCGCTGCAAGAGCGCCACCAGCGTCGACTTGCCGGCGCCCGAAGCGCCGACGATCGCCGTCACCTTGCCGGCGGCGGCGGTAAAGCTCAGATCCCTCAGCACCGGCATGTCGGCGCTATAGCCGAACGTCACATTGTTGAAGGTCACTTCGCCGGAAATGATCTTCGCTTCGGCGGCGTCGGGCGCGTCGCTTTGTTTCGGCTCGAGGTCGAGCAATTCATAGATCATGCGCGCGTTGACCAGCGCGCGTTCCATCGCCACCTGCATGCGCGCCAGCCGCCGCGCCGGATCATAGGCCAAGATCAGCGCGGTGATGAAGGAAAAGACCGCGCCCGGCGGCTGACCGAGATACAATGCCCGATAGCCGGAATAAGCGATGACGGCGGTCACGGCGAGGCCGGCCAGCATGTCCGAAATCGGCGACAGCCGTTCCGAGACGCGGGCGATCTTGTTGCTGCGCTGCTCGGCCGTATCGGCCATGATGCCGATGCGGCGCGCCAGCTCGTCTTCCAAGGTGAAGGCCTTGACGATGGCGATGCCTTGGGTGGCCTCCTGCACCGACCCGCTCAGCCGAGAATTGATCAGCACGGATTCCCGATTGATCTTGCGCACCCGGCGCGTGATGTAGACGACGGCCCAGATCAGCGGCGGCCCGATCAGCAGCGAGCTCAGCGACAACACCGGATCCTGGTAGACCATGAGGCCGACCAGGCCGACCAGCGTCACCGCGTCGCGAGTGATCGAAATCAATGTCAGCGACAGCAGTTCGCGGATGCCGCCGATATTCTCGTCCAGCTGCGCCGCCAATCGGCCCGAGCGCGTGTCGTTGAAGAAATTGACGCCGAGCTTCATCAGTTGGTCGAAGCTGCGCTTCTGGTAGCGGGCGACCAGATTGTTGCCGATCGTGGCCAGCATCACCGCCTGGCCGTAGCCGGCGAAGCCGCGCACGAGGAAGGCGCCCATGAAGCCGGCGCAAATCCACCAGACGGCGTCGCTGCTCCGCTCGTAGAATATCTGATTGACCATCGGCGCCATGACCCAGGCCGAAAAGGCGGTCGCGCCCGAAACCAATAACGAGCAGACGATGACGATCGCGTAGGACCAGCGATGGTCATAGCCGTTCTCGGCGATGATACGGCGCAGTACCGCCGTGACCTCGCCGGGCCGGGCCTTTAGCTTGTTTGGATTTTGAAATGTCAAATCGGCAGCGCTTCGTGGGTTCTCGTCAAAGGTCAGGGAGCATTTCGGCACCCTCTTAGCGCCCCGGCTACGGCTTGCCTATGGCGAAACTTCGTCGCGGTGGCCGATTGCCATCCCGAACCCGGGCGCGCTCATGCCCGCCAGTGCCGTCCGGCGGTCTGAACGCCGAACAGCGACGGGGTTCTGGCATAGGCGGCGAGCCCGAGAAGCGCGGCCAGCGGGTGGGTGATGACATAGACCGGCATCGTGCGCATCAGCGCGCTGTGCGGCGCCTTGTCCTCGAACGCGGCGCGGAAATTGCCGGCTTTCAGCGCCGGCACGATTTTTTGCGCGATGCCGCCGGTCAGGAACACGCCGCCGCGGCTCATGAACACCAGCGCGAGATCACCCGCGGTGCGGCCGAGGCAGGTGACGAACAGTTCCAGCGCTTCCTGTGCCACCGGATCGGATTTAGCGAGCGCGGCCGCCGTAACCTCCGCCGGCGTCGTGAAAGGCGTCGGCTTTGCGTCGGCCCTGGCCACCGCGCGATAGACATTGACCAGTCCGCGGCCGCACAGGATCTGCTCGCCGGAGATGCGACCCTCGAGCTTTTCGATATGCCGAAATACTTCGAAGTCGCGCGGCGTGCGCGGGCCGATATCCATATGCCCGCCCTCGCCCGGCACCGGTATCCAGCGGCGCAGCGCGTAGATCAGCCCCGCGACGCCGAGCCCCGTCCCCGGGCCGAGCACGACCCGGCCGGCATTCGGCTCCGGCGTCCCGCCGCCGATCTTTTCCATATGCTCTTCGCCCAGCGCCACCACCGCCAGCGCCTGCGCCTCGAAATCGTTGAGCACGACGATCTCGCTCAAGCCCAGATTGGCAAACATCTGGTGCGGCTTAACCACCCACGGGCAGTTGGTCAGCCGGATCTCGTCGCCGTCGACCGGCCCGGCCACCGCCAGCACCGCCGAATGCGGCTGGATCGACGAGCGGTCGAGCACCGCCGCCTGGATCGCCTCGTCGATGGTCTTGAAATTGGCCGTCTGGACGATTTGCGGCTCGGTCGCTTCCGAATTGGCGTCGAGCACGATCGAGAAACGCGCATTGGTGCCGCCGATATCACCGATCAGGACCGGAAACCGCAGCGCTGTATCGTCTTCGCCAACCATGCTTTTTGTCCCGTTCGTTCCCGCTCCGTCGCTGACTAGCGCATGGTCCTGCAAAGGGAAAGCGGCTTTGGCGCCTATCTCGAGCGTCGGCGCCGCCCCTCACCTGCCTGCCGGCATCCTCTCCCCGTCGCCAATGGTTTCGCCAATCGCCAGCTTCGCAAGAAGAAAGCCCGCATTGCGGGCAGCCAGGCGGATGAGGGGCGCCGCCGGCCTCGACCATCTGGACGCCGTGGCGTGGCCTCAGTTCCCCGGCCTTGGCCGGGGCACTGGAATGCCGATTTTGGGCGTCGGCGCAAAGGAGCTCGCCGCCGCCGGCAGCGTCGCCGCATCGCTGGAGAT
>NZ_RZSR01000569.1:0-3950 GCF_004023265.1 Mesorhizobium sp. M1A.F.Ca.IN.020.06.1.1 | reverse complement strand
TGCGACCATTCGGGGAACGTAGTGGTCTCGGAAGTTTTCCCCGACGCCTGAGAGCGCATGACGAACTTCGACGCCCGCAGATACGAGCACGTCCTCGGGCCCGATGCCCGACAGTTGCAGGATGCGCGGCGAGTTGATGGTCCCAGCGGCAAGGATGATCTCGCGCCTTGCGCGAACGGTCGTCCCGGGGCCGTTGGTCGAATCGTAGGGCGCATGGACCACGCCAACCGCACGCCTGCCATCCAGCACGATCCGGACGATCCGCGCCTTGGTGCGCAGTTCTACGTTCTTGCGCCGCAGTGCAGGCCGCAGGAAGGCCTGCGCCGAACTCACACGGCGACCATTCCGTATCGTACGCTGGTAGAGGCCGACACCGGCCTGTTCCCTTCCATTGTGATCCCTATTGCGCGGAATGCCGATCTGTTGGGCTGCCTCGATGAAGGCGTCGAACAGGACGTGCGGCCAATCCATGTCGGAGACGGCAAGAGGGCCGTCCTTGCCGCGATACTCGGGATCGCCTTCGGCAAGCCGGTTTTCGCTTTTGCGGAAATAGGCCAATACGTCGTCGTAGCCCCAGCCGCGGTTCCCCAATTGCGCCCAGGTGTCGTAGTCGTGGCGCTGACCACGATTGTAGACCATGCCGTTGACCGAACTCGACCCTCCGATGGCGCGGCCCTGAGGCAGGCTCATCGATCTTCCGTTCAGGGCTGGGAGTGCGGGACTTTCGAACTGCCAGCTCGTCCTGGGATTGTAGACGGTCTTGAGAAAGCCAGCTGGTATGTTGAAATATGGACTCGTGTCCATCCCCCCGGCCTCAATCACGCAAACGGTGCTTTTTCCGTCCGCGCTAAGCCGGTCGGCGAGAAGGCATCCTGCGGTGCCCGCGCCGATGATGATGTAGTCGAAGCTGTCCTCGTCCATTCTCCACCCTTGTGACCAGGCTGGAGGTCAATCTTTCTGCCGACATGCCTGGGCATCTTTTCGGCTGCTGGATTAGGCGAACGCATGCGGCGTCGCAAACCAAATTCTCTACCCAAGGTGTGACATCTCCTCACAAGTGGTGTTTGCCTGCAACTCGCCACTCCGGCAACGGATTTTGCAGGCTGTCGGCTTTGCGGTTTTCTCACAGGGGCGGGCGCAAAACTGTCTGGATTTTGCGTCCCGGTCATTATTCAAAGCCTTGCGGCTTCCCGCAGAAGTCCGTGCGACCACAGGAGGCAAGGATGCTGAAATCGCGCACAGTGATGAAGGTCTCGCCGGGAGCGGGCAATCTGGGCATCGATACACGAATGCTGGCGCCGCCGAGAGAAGGAGAGGTGCTTCTCAAGATAAAGCGCGCGGCGATCTGCGGGACCGACCTTCACATCTATCACTGGAACGACTGGGCCGCGCGGAACTACGAGACGCCGCTGGTCCTCGGGCACGAATTCTGCGCCGAGGTGTTGGAGACGGGACCGGGCGTAACGTCGGTGAGCATCGGGCAGATCGTTTCCGGCGAAACCCACTTGTTCTGTGATAGGTGCGAACAATGCAGGGCCAACCGCCGCCATACGTGCCTCAACCTTCGCTTGTTCAGCAAGTCGGGGTTCGGCTGCTTTTCGGACTACAGCGTCGTGCCCGCGAACGCGCTCCGTGTTGTTCCCGATCGGATTTCAATGGACACCGCAACGGTTCTTGAGCCGCTTGGTGTTGGTGTACGCGCGGCGATGGAGGGCGACGTTTCCGGCAGGTCGGTTCTGGTCACCGGTTGTGGGCCGATTGGGCTATATACGATCGTCGCGGCGCGCGCTCTGGGAGCAGCAAGCATCACGGCTGTCGATTTGTCCAAACGACGTCTTGAGATGGCGATCCGCGCCGGTGCTGACGAGGCCCTCGCACCTCAGGTCCCTCCCGAATTTATGATGACGGCCGACGTTGATCTGGTCATCGATGCCAGCGGCAGCGCGGACGCGATAGAGAGCGCGATGGAGATGATCAAGCCTGGTGGCAAATTGCTGCTGGTCGGCTTGCCGGGCCGCAACCTTTCCATTCCACCGGTGCGACTGATCAACCGTGAGATCACCGTCACCGGTATATATGGAAGGCTCATCGACGAAACGTGGCTTGAAATGGAAAGACTTTTGACAAGCGGCCGCTTGCGACTGGATGCAATCGAGACATGTGAGTTTCCGATGACGGAATTTGACGCGGCGTTCGAGCGTGCCGCTTCGGGAACCACTGGAAAAGTCCTGTTCAACCTCGATTCGTGAGAGGTGTGGCTTTCGGGCGCGGGCAACGGTTTGTGATTGCAGGTCACAGGCTAACACTTAAATCTCGATTGCTGGAAAGCGCACTGCTCCACTATCGAATAATTGGTGAGGAGTGGCGGAGGCGATCTCCGGAGAATCTGCGGTGGATGGGCGCAACCCCGTGCATGGCATATCCAGAGCTTGCCGACATGCTCTACTCAGCGATCCGGGAGCTTTGCATCAGCGGGAGGTTTTGATGCGTCTTTTGAGGAATTCTTATCTTGTTTCGGCAGCGGTGATGGTCGTCGCAACCAGTAGCGCATTTGCCGAAGGGCCGATGCCAATGAACAAGGGCGCTGACATCACGGCAATGTGCGGGGACAAGCCCGCGATCGTGGCCTTGGCCGATGGCTATGGCGGCGACACCTGGCGCAAGATTTCGCTTGCGGAATTCAAGGACGAGGCGTCCAAATGCTCGAACATCACTCGGGTTCTCTACACTGATGCCGGCGGAGATCCTCAGAAGGCGACCAGCGACCTGAACAGCCTAGTGGCGCAGGGCGCCAATGTGATCGTTGTAGCGCCGGACTTCTCGCAGTCCCTGATTCCGGCTATGCGCGCGGCCATGAAGGATGGCGTCGTCGTCGTTCCATACAATGCCAAGGTAAACGGCGAGGCGGGCAAGGATTTCAGCGCCAACGTGGTGCAGAACGTCGACTCCATCGCGGCGGAATGGGCCAAGTGGCTTCATGAGCATATCAAGGAGGGTGGTCTGCTGTATTTCAGCGGCCCTGCCGGTACGGCCTACTCAAAGAACTTCAACGAGCGCATCAAGGCAAATATTGGCAACTACCATGGCCTGAAGCCCCTGAGCCAGGACTACATCGTCACCAACTGGAATCCGGCCGATGCCCAGAAGGCTGCTGCCGGTGCCATTGCCACCTATCCGAAGATCGATGTTGTTGCTGTCGACGTCGGGCCTGTCGGCTCGTCCGTCGTTCGCTCGTTCCAGCAGGCCGGTCTTGAAGTTCCTGCCGTCGTCAGCATGGCGAGCAACAATGAACTGAACTGCATGTGGGCCGATGCGAAGGCGGCCGGCAAGCCGTTTCCGTATATCACGCTCGATGGCACGACCTATCAGACGCGCATCGCATTGCGTCGCGGCCTTTCGCTCTATGAAGGCACGAAGGACAGCGACGGCACCGAAGTCGCGGCATTCGTCTACGCAGACAGCCTGGGCGGCAAGGAGCCGTTCTGTGACAAGTCCGCGCCGCTGGATGCGGATTTCTCGGGCGGGCTGACGCCGGACGCTCTCAAAGCGATCTTCAAGTAAGACACTTACGGCTGCATCGATGAAAACCCTGTCTCTCGAACTCAAGGGTGTGAGCAAGTACTTCCCTGGAGTACGGGCGCTCGACAAGGTTTCCTTCGATGTGGCCGCCGGCGAAATCCATGGACTTGTCGGCGAGAACGGTGCCGGCAAGTCCACGCTGATGGGCGTCGCCTCCGGCGCTCTCATTCCCACCGAAGGCGAGGTCATTCTTGCAGGCACCCGTCTCAATGGCGGAACTGAAACGGCCAGAGATCTGGGTCTTGCCATAGTCCGGCAAGAGCCTTCGCTCATGCCGGATCTGACGGTCGCGGAAAACATGTATGTGGGACTGCCTCCCGAGCAGCGGCCGTCACCCGCGCGGGCTAGCCGGGTGACCGACGACATCCTGC
>NZ_RZSR01000568.1:0-3956 GCF_004023265.1 Mesorhizobium sp. M1A.F.Ca.IN.020.06.1.1 | reverse complement strand
CCGCAAGGTCCGCATCGTCGAGCACGACCAGCGGGTTCTTGCCGCCCATCTCGAGCTGGAACTTGCGCATATGCTCGACACTCGCCGCGGCGACACGCTTGCCTGTGCCGACAGAGCCGGTGAAGGAGATGGCGTTGACGTCCGGGCTGTCGAGCATGGCCTGGCCGACGACAGAGCCCTTGCCCATGACGAGGTTGAGAACGCCCTTCGGCAGCCCGGCACGATGCAGGATGTCGACGATGGTCCAGGCACTTTCGGGGACCAGTTCCGCCGGCTTGAAGACGATGGTGTTGCCGTAGGCCAGCGCAGGCGCAATCTTCCAGGCGGGAATGGCGATCGGGAAGTTCCACGGCGTGATGATGCCAACCACGCCGACGCCTTCGCGGGTCATCTCGACACCGACGCCGGGGCGCACGCTCGGCACAAGCTCACCAGACAGCCGCAGCGTCTCGCCGGCGAAGAAGTCGAAGATCTGCGCGGCGCGGATGGTTTCGCCGACGCCTTCGGCCAGGGTCTTGCCTTCTTCGCGAGCGAGAGACCGGCCGATCTCGTCCTTGCGCGCCATGATCTCGTCGGAAGTCTTCTTCAGCACGGCATGGCGCGCCAGCGGGCCGGAGCGCGACCAGGCCGGGAGGGCCGCCTTGGCGGCCGCGATGGCCTGCTTGGCCTCCTCCGGCCCGGCCGAGGCGTATTCGCCGACCACATCGTTGGTGTTCGACGGGTTGATGTTGCGCGAGCCGGCCTCGCCCAGCCACTCGCCGTCGATCAGGTTCTTGCGGAGCACGGTCATCTTCATTCCTTCGAGATTGGCTTGCTTCTTCGAGATTGGCTGGCGTGGCAAAGCGCCGGTCATTTGTCAGACAAATGATATAGCCATGGTCTGCGGAAACGTCTACCCGAGAAGCTTTCGATAAAGGTAGGCGCGCGGCGGTGGAAGTCCACCGGCTTCGTCCGCGCCCCCTGTCACGACAAAGCCCTGACGGCCTCCTTCAGACGGAAAACGACCAGAACAGGCAGGCGAGCGTTGCCGCGGCGAAGATGACGAAGAACAGGCTTCTGAGCAAGATGTTGCGGCGAAGCTCATTCATGGCGAGATGCGCGCCGACGATCGCCGGGACGAACAGGAAGCGCCAGTTGAGAAGGGTCCAAGGCACCTCACGCTGGCCGAGCGCCCATCGAGCGAGAAGCGAACCGACAATGGCGGCGAACAGCACGATCGTTGCCCAGAAGATCGCGTCGGCGGCATGCGTAAGCACAACCCCGGCGGCGCGGATGGGCAGGATCAACATCAACAGCGCGCTGAAGAAATAAATGGCGGCGATGGCCAGGAACGAACCCGCGTCGGCAATGCCGTCGAGGCGCTTAACGCCGAAGGCGCCTTGAGGGTAGCCGTGCTTGGCGACCGCCAGCGACAGCGCCATCAGCAAGGCGCTCAGAACCGTGACCAATGCGAATGTGCCGAGAGCCTTGCTCATGCCGTTCCCTGTCGAGACGAATCACGGGAGTCTAGCAGAGCGCGGCTGCCGAAAACCGCAATTCACCTCGCGGCAGTATCGAAGCGTCAGGGCTCTTGCGAGGCCGAGTGGAGTTCGGCCTTGCGCCGGGCGGTCTCCAGGCCGACGTCGATGAAGCGGCGCGCATGGCGGGCCAATTCCATGTTGTCGGTCCACAATTGCGCCAGATCGCCGTCTTCCTCAAGAGGTTCTCGCCGACGATCTCGGAGGAGAAGGATTCGCGTCGAGCACGACAGCGCAGGCGGGGCCGGTGCAGGCGTGGCGACGACGCTGGTCTTGTCCGGGATATTGGCCGATCTAGGCGACCTGACCGGTCCGATTACACATTGGACGCCTTCCGCCGGCGCTGACCTATCCGATGCGAGCGCCGCTTGCCGGATCGAACAGATGCAGCGCCGCTGGGTCGGCGGCGAGGCGGACCGCGTCGCCCGGTTTGACATTGCTGCGGCCCATGACGAAGACGCAGATCTGCTGGTTGGCCAGCCTGACATAGAATTGCGTCGACAGGCCGAGCGGCTCGACGACCTCGACCTGACCTTTCAGCGGGCCGTCGTCGGCCAGCCGGATGTGTTCCGGCCGCAGCCCGACGGTCAGCGCATCGCCATCCTTCAGCGGCAATCCGTCCGGCAGCCTCAGCTTCTGGCCGTCGGCCAGCACGGCATCGACCTTGCCGCCCTTGGCGACCTTTGCCGGCAAAAAATTCATGCCGGGCGAGCCGATGAACCCGGCGACGAAAGTGTTGGCGGGACGATCGTAGAGCTCCAGCGGATGACCGACCTGCTGCACATAGCCGTCATGCATGACGACGATGCGGTCGGCCATGGTCATCGCCTCGACCTGGTCGTGCGTGACATAGACCGAGGTCGTCTTCAGCTGCTGGTGCAGCGCCTTGATCTCGGCGCGCATGTGGACGCGCAGCTTGGCGTCGAGGTTCGACAGCGGCTCGTCGAACAGGAAGACTTTGGGATCGCGCACGATGGCGCGGCCCATGGCGACGCGCTGGCGCTGACCGCCGGAAAGCTGGCGCGGCAGGCGGCCGAGAAACGTCTCCAGACCGAGGCGCTTGGCGGCGGCGCCCACCCTGCCGTCGATCGTCGTCTTCTCGGCCTTCTTCAGCATCAGGCTGAAGCCCATGTTCGAGGAGACGTCCATATGCGGGTAGAGCGCATAGGACTGAAACACCATAGCGATGTCGCGGTCCTTCGGCGCCACATCGTTGACCAGCCGCTCGCCGATTCGGATCTCGCCGCCGGTGACCTCCTCCAGGCCGGCGATCATGCGCAGCAGCGTTGACTTGCCACAGCCGGACGGGCCGACCAGCACGACGAACTCGCCGTCGGCGATCTCGAGATCGACGCCGTGCAGGATGCGCAGCGCTCCATAGTCCTTCTCGACATGTTGCAGCGTGACGGAAGCCATCGATTATCCTTTGACAGCGCCGGCGGTAAGGCCGGTGACGAGATAGCGTTGCAGGAAGGCGAAGAAGATGCAGACCGGGATCAGCGCCAGGATGGAGGCCGCCATCATCTGCCCCCAGTCGACGGCGAACTTGCCGATGAAGGTGAGCAGGCCGACGGCAAAGGTCTTCTGCTCGTCGCTGGAGATCAGCATCAGCGCGAACAGCAATTCGCTCCAAGCGGCGGTGAAGACGAAGCCGAGCGTCGCCCCCATGCCGGGCAAGGTGAGCGGCACGATCACCCGGCGCATGGCCTGGGCGCGCGTGCAGCCGTCGATCATCGCCGCCTCCTCCAGATCCTTCGGAATGCTGTCGAAGAAGGACTGCATGAGGAAGGTGGCGAAGGCGGTGTTGAAGGCGGTGTAGATGATGATCAGCCCGGTCAGGCTGTTGGTCAGGCCGAGATCGCCCATGATGCGGTAGATCGGCGGGATGACCATGACCAACGGGAAAGTCTGGGTCAGCAAGAGCCGGATCGCTAAAGTCGCCTTGCCGCGGAAGGTAAAGCGCGACATCGCATAGCCGGCAAGCGTGGCGATGACCGTGACCAGTGCCGCCGTCGACACCGAGACGATGACGCTGTTCAAGAAGTAGCGCGGGAAGTCGGAAGCCTCCAGCACGGTGTCGAAGTTCTTGAGCGTCATTTCCGATGGCCAGAAGGTTATGCCTTCGGAATAGAGCAGCCGCTCCGGCGTCACAGAGATCTTCAGCGTCCAGAAGATCGGGAACAGCGCGAAGACGACATAGGCGGCGATCGCGGCGTAGAGGCCGATGCCGCCAGCGATGCGCGAGGAGGTGGAGCGGCCGGCAATCATCAGACATGCCTCACAAGCGTGCGGCGGATGGCGATCAGGCCAACCGCATAGGCAATGAGCAGCACCAGCAGCAGCACCGCGACTGCGGACGCATAGCCTTTGTCCAGCGACTTGAAGGCGCTGACATAGATGTAGACCGGCACCGTGCTGGTCGAGCCTGCCGGTCCGCCC
>NZ_RZSR01000567.1:0-3961 GCF_004023265.1 Mesorhizobium sp. M1A.F.Ca.IN.020.06.1.1 | reverse complement strand
GCACCGCATTGTGCGAGCCCTTGATGCGGGGCACGTTGACGAAGCCGGCCGCGCAGCCCATCAGCACGCCGCCCGGGAATGAAAGCTTCGGCACCGATTGCCAGCCCCCCTCGGTGATGGCGCGAGCGCCATAGCCGATCCGCTTGGCGCCCTCGAAGGTGCCTCTGATCGCCGGATGAGTCTTGAAGCGCTGGAATTCCTCGAAGGGCGAGAGCCAGGGGTTCTTATAGTTCAGATGGACGACGAAGCCGACCGCCACCTGGTTGTCTTCGAGATGGTAGAGGAAGGAGCCGCCGCCGGTTTTCATGTCGAGCGGCCAGCCGAAGGAGTGCTGCACCAGCCCCGGCTTGTGGTTCTCAGGCTTGACCTGCCAGAGTTCCTTGAGACCGATGCCGAACTTGGCGGGCTCGCGGCCGTCGGCAAGCTGGTATTTGTCGATCAGTTGCTTGGCCAAAGAGCCGCGCGCGCCCTCGCCGATCAGCACGTATTTGCCCATCAGCGCCATGCCCGGAGCGTAGGCCGGGCCATGCGTGCCGTCCTTCTCGACGCCCATGTCGCCAGTGATCACGCCGGTCACGGCGCCGGCTTCGTTGTAGACAAGGCTCGCCGCGGCAAAGCCCGGATAAATCTCGACGCCGAGCGCCTCGGCCTTGGTCGCCAGCCAGCGGCAGACATTGCCGAGCGAGACGATGTAGTTGCCGTGATTGTTCATCAGCGGCGGCATCAGGAAGTTGGGTAGGCGGAAGGACCCGGCGGGGCCGAGCACCAGAAAATGATCGTCGGTGACAGGCGTCTTGAAAGGGTGCCCTTCCTCCTCGCGCCAGCCCGGCAAAAGGCGGTCGATGCCGATCGGGTCGACGACGGCGCCGGATAGGATATGGGCGCCGACCTCGCCGCCCTTTTCCAGCACGACGACGGAAAGGTCGGGGTTGAGCTGCTTCAGACGGATCGCCGCGGCAAGGCCGGCCGGACCGGCGCCGACGATGACCACGTCGAATTCCATGCTCTCGCGTTCGATTTCGCTCATCTGCCCCTCGCTGGCTTGCCCTATTCTCGCATTTTGCTGGCTCACGCGCTGCATAGCGCATCAATTCGCGACGCGAAACCGGCGCTGACGTGACAAAGCCGATTTCGACAAAAAGTCGCGGTGTTCCATACGAAACGGCCATCGGACAGGCGACGGCGAAGCATAGGCCAGGGTCATGCAGTTGGAAGGCCAGGCCTGTTCGGCACGTTTTTAATTGTTCGACGGCTTGCTTATCGGCAATACTTGGCCCCATGCGCACTCCCGAGCCAATCGGCTTTTCATTGAAGCGCTTACTCTTCACGCTCGGCGTGCTCTGCCGCGCGGTTCTTCCGCTCCTCTTTTCGCTCGGCGCCGCCCAGGCCGATCCGCAAAAAGTCTGGGCGGCCGGCGCCTACTCCTTTTCCGACGAGCTCGGCGGCTTCCGCATCACCGGCGCCTCCGGAATTGGCACCAAGGATGACCCGCTGGTCATCACCGAGGAGCTGAATTCGGCGACGCCAGTGACGCTGACCATCCGCGCGATCAGGCCGATCGAAGCCTTCGGCAGGGCCGGCAACGTGGCCAATGGGGTTATGTACATGCGCATCGACGTGCTCAACAACAGCTCCCTGCCCTGGGTCGAGTTCCAGTTCGAGTTGCAGGAAATCCTCGACCAGCCGAGCGTGTTCGGCGACGGCCTCTCCTTCGACCAGCGCAACAAGAATCCCGACAACATCGTCTCGAGCAACTTCGCCGATTTCGACCGCCAGTTCGAACCCTATGACCGGCTCTTGTTCAAGAACGGCAAGGTCGACCCGCTGAAGACGGCGACGTTCGAGTTCCTGATCACCGACTACACGCCGCGCTGGACATTTTTCCTGGTGCAGGATCCGCGCATACCGACGGGCTGACAGACATTGCGCTGAATGGCGAATTCCCGGCGGTTGCAAATCTTTGCCGCGCGGACGATGGTGGCGCCATGACTGCCGCCTCCCCCAACAACCCGATCGATATCGCAGAGCTGCTGGCCTTCTATGCCAGCGCCGGCGTTGACGAGGCGCTGGAAGACACACCTGTCAACCGCTTCGCCGAGGCCAAGCCGAAGCAAGCCGAGCGCGCGCCGGCGCAGGCGGCGACCGCGCGTGAAAGCATGCCCCTGGAGCGGCCGGCATCGGAGCCCGGATTGGAGGCAGGCCGGGCGGCGGAACGGCCGGCGGCATCGACGGGACTTGACGCAAGCCAAGTGCCCGATGCGCCGCGGCGCCCGACGCTCACCACCGCCACGGTCCCCGACGAGGGGCAGATCAAGCTCGCGCGGCAGCTGGCGGCGAGCGCCTCGACGCTTGACGAACTGCGCCAGCAGATGGCGGCGTTCGACGGCTGCAATCTCAAATTCACCGCCAAGAACCTGGTCTTCGCCGACGGCAACCCGAATGCCGACCTGATGCTCGTCGGCGAGGCGCCGGGCCGCGACGAGGACCTCGAAGGGCTGCCCTTCGTCGGCCGCTCCGGACGGCTGCTCGACAGCATGCTGGCAGCGATCGGCCTCGACCGGACATCGGCCTATATTGCCAACGTCATCCCGTGGCGCCCGCCGGGCAACCGAACGCCGACGCCGCACGAGACCGAGATCTGCCGCCCGTTCATCGAAAGGCAGATCGAGCTGGTCAATCCGAAGGTGCTGGTCAATCTCGGCGGCCCTTCCGCCAAGACGCTGCTCAACACGACCGAGGGCATCCTGCGCCTGCGCGGCAATTGGCGCGTCCACACCACCCAGTCGGGCATTGCCATTCCAGCGATGCCGACGCTGCATCCGGCGTATCTGCTTCGCACGCCTGCACACAAGAAGCTGGCGTGGCGGGATTTTCTCGAGGTGAAGGCGAAACTGAGGGCGTTGGGGTGAAGCACCTCCCCTTCTCCCACAACAAGGGAGAAGGGGAGCGATAATCTCTCAGGTAATTGAATTACTCCCCTCGCCGGCCTACTCATCCCCCATGACAACACCCGACGTCTCCGCCGGCAGCCTCATTCGCGAGTGGCGCACGCGCCGGCGCATGAGCCAGCTCGACCTCGCCATGGAAGCCGATATCTCGCAGCGGCATCTCTCCTTCGTCGAAAGCGGCCGCGCCCAGCCTTCGCGCGAGATGGTGCTGCATCTGGCCGAGCAGCTTGCCATTCCTCTACGCCAGCGCAACCAGCTTTTGCTCGCGGCCGGCTTCGCGCCGAGCTTCAGCGAAAGGCCGCTGACCGATACGACGCTGGCGCCGGCGATGGCTGCGGTCGAGACGGTGCTCAAGGGCCACGAGCCCTTCCCGGCGCTGGCGGTCGACCGGCACTGGAACCTCGTTTGCGCCAACGCGGCGATCGGCCCGTTCCTGGCCGACGTCTCGGAGCCGTGGCTGCTCAAGCCGCCGGTCAATGTGCTGAGGCTCAGCCTGCATCCCGGTGGCGTCGCGCCGCGCATCGTCAACCTCGCGGAATGGCGCGCGCATCTGCTCGAGCGCCTCAAGCACCAGAACGACGCCACCGGCGACTCCATGCTGATCGAGTTGGAGAAGGAATTGCACGGCTATCCGTCCGGGCTGAGGAGCAGCCGGCCGGCGCCGGTCGAGCCAAGCGGCATCGTCCATCCGCTCAGGCTCGCGCATGGCGATCAGGTGCTGTCCTTCATCAGCACGATCACCGTCTTCGGTACGCCGCTCGACGTGACGCTGTCGGAGCTGGCGATCGAATCCTTCTTCCCCGCCGACGACCAGACGCGGACCGTGCTGGTGCGGCTGGCGAAGGAGCGGACGGCCGCTTCGTAGGCTTACCCCTGCGGCGGCGTCGCCCTTCGGGTGCGCGTGCGCTCGAGGCCAAGTTGCCTTTCGCGCCAGATGATGAAGATGCCGGCGGCAACCACAATCACGCCGCCGATCAGCGTGTTGAGCGAGGTCACATCGCCGAACACAAGAT
>NZ_RZSR01000566.1:0-3970 GCF_004023265.1 Mesorhizobium sp. M1A.F.Ca.IN.020.06.1.1 | reverse complement strand
GAGACAGGTCGATCAGTCGGACTTCGACAAGACGGCGCTCGGCCGCGGCATCACCGAAGGCAAGGCGACGCCGTTCTCCAAGGGCCTCTATCGCGGTGCCTCGCCGGTGAAGCTGGTGTCGGCTGCCGGTTCAGACCCCAAGGGTTTTGGCGGCTCAGCCCCGACGACGGCCCCTGCCCGCGCAGCGCCCACCGCCTTCGCCGGCTCCAACGTGCTGGCGTTGAAGCCTGCAAGCGACGAGGCCCTTGCCTACAAGCGCGACTATGAGGAGCGCGCCAGGGAACTGGCCGAGGAGATGGTGGAAGAGGAAGCCGAGGCCGCCGGCGGCGCCGAGGCGTTCTTCACCGACGCCGCCGCCAACGAGGCCGCCGAGGCCAAGAAGCTAGCCGCCACCCGTCGCCAGCAGTCCTTGCTCCAGGGTTACACCGGCAACGAATGTTCGGAGTGCCACAACTTCACCATGGTGCGGAACGGCACCTGCGAGAAGTGCGACACGTGTGGTTCGACGAGCGGGTGCAGCTGAGGCCCGATGCCGCCAAGGCTGACAGTCAGCGAAGTTATTCGCAAGCTGGAGGCCGATGGCTGGTATCTGGTTGCAACCAAATGCAGCCATCGCCAATATAGATCAAAGCCGGCCGCGTCATCGTGGCCGGCCGCACTGGCCTGATTGTCCAAGGCCTTCCATGATCGATCACATCACTCTCGAAGTGAGCGACCTCGAACAGAGCAAGCTCTTCTACGAAAAGGCTTTTGCGCCGTTGGGGTATCGCCTCGCTTTCGGCAAGGAAGGCGTGTTCTGGGCCTTCGATGTCGGCAATGGCTGCCTGTTCGAGATCCAGAGCACCGGCGAGAAGCCGCCGCTCACCCATCTTCATGTCGCTTTCCGGGTGAAGGGCAAGGCGGAGGTCGATGCGTTCTATAGGGCGGCGTTGGAGGCAGGTGCCGCGGACAATGGCGCGCCCGGGCCGCGTCCGGACTACGCGGCGAACTACTACGCCTGCTTCGTGCTTGATCCCGACGGTTACAACATCGAGGCGATGATCAACGAGGCGTGACGGGCGATGCCCTTCGGCTTCGTCATTCTAGGGCGGAGCAAGGAGCGAAGCGACGCAGCGCAGACCCTAGAATCCATGCCGTTACATCAAGGCGCTGCGGCGTTTCAGAATTCTGCACGCTGCGCCCTACGGCAATGGTCACGGCATGGGTCCTCGGGTCAAGCCCGAGGACGACGAAAGCGCGATGGACGGCCTCTCCTCAGCTCTTGTGGGGAGAAGGGAGCGCCGCCTTCAATCCTTGAACGTGATCCCGTATTTCGCGGCCTGTTCCTTCGGCATGTCGGCCAGCGCCTGGCGTACCGTGTAGCCACCATAGACGTCGCCGCCGTTGCGGATCATCCAGTCCTCGACATCGGCCTCGGCAACCGTCATGCGGTCGCCCATCTTGTATTGGTTGCCGTTGACCGGCTTGTCGGCCAGCAATCCGACGAAGCGGCCGTCGCTAAAAGCCACAAGCTGCATCCAGATATGCTCGGTGGCGCCGTTCTGGGTCAGCGGGAACTTGACCGTATAGGTGCCAGGCGTGCGGGCGGCCATCAACTCATGGAAGCGCGGCAGCGTCGAATGGCCCTTCGCCTTGGCACCCTGCATCGCCTCGTCGGTGGTTGAATAGGCAACCACATTTTCATTGGGCGTTTTGTTGCGCAGGTGCGAATTGAAAAATCCGTAGCCGACGGCGGCCACCACAGCGGCAGTGACAATCAATTTGCGCATAGACCCCTCCAAGACGCGATCACGAACACGTTACCGGAAGGCCGTTGCCGCGCCGCTAAGGGAGACGGTGAGTCGTTGGTTAGCGAAATCCTGAAATTGCCGTCGATCGTCAGCTCGGCGCCGGGGTGAAGCAGACGGCCTCAATTCGCGTCGGCCACCATCTCGCCGCCGCCCAGCCACCTGCGCCACTGCCGCTCGTCGCCGTGGAAGACATTGAGGTCGATGCGGCCGCTGACGCCATGCGACAGGCCGGAGCCCGAATATTGCCAGAACAGCCAGTTGCGGCCCGGATAGACCTTTGACGGATGGGCGGCCACCGCGCGCAACCAGAACGGATAGTCGAGGAAAGCGCCGCGCAGATTGTCGCGATAAAAATCCGGCGACGTGTAGATGATGGGCCGCTGGCCGTAATGGCGCTCCAGCTTGTCCATGAACACCTGCATCTTCTCCAGCACCTTCTGGCGCGAAGGCCGGCGCTTGCAGGAGGACTCGCCGTTCCACTCGACATCGATGACCGGCGGCAGCGCGCCTTGGACCCGCGGCACGTTGCGGATGAACCAGTCGGCCTGCTCGCCGGCGGTGCGGCACCAGTAGAAGAAATGATAGGCGCCGCGCTTCAGCCCGGCGGCATCGGCGCCGCGCCAGTTTTTCATGAACATCGGATCGAGATGGTCGCCGCCGTCGGTCGCCTTGATGTAGGCGAAGTTGGCGCCCTGGGCGCGCAGCTTTTGCCAGTTGATATTGCCCTGCCAGCGCGACACGTCGACGCCATGGACGGCAAGGTGCCTTGGCGAGGCGCGCCCGAAATTGATCGGTTTGGCATCGCGAAAGGCATAGCGGGTGACGGGGCCAGCAAGCATCGCGGGCGCTGCGCGCGACAGCCGCTTCGGCGGCGAGACGAGTGCTGCGGCCTCGACCGGGGGCTCGACCGTATCCGGCAGGTCCGGCGCCGGGAACGCCACCGTTTCTTCCTCGGCCAAGCCAAAGGGACGCGAATTCTCATCCCCTGGACGCGCGTTGTCCTCGTCAACACGAGCATTCTGGTCGCCAGGGAGCGACGCCGGCGGCCTGATGCGCGCGGCGCCCGCCATGGAAACGGTCTCCACCGTCATCGCAGCGTCGGCGGTCTTCACTGCCTTCGTCACCGGCGCGCTTGGCCGCACGACCGAACTGGTCGTCTCGTTCGACGGCATCTGCAAGGCATCGACGCCCGAGGTAGACGAGCAGCCGGCAAGGCAAAGCCCTACAAGCACGAAACTGACGACGCCAAAAATCCGCATCTTGACCTGTACGCAAAACAAAACAGACCGAGGGCCGGAACAGCGCCGCCGGAAGCCCCATTCCTAATGAGAAATTACCAACAAAGTTTGAATCAAAATTTACCTTTGGTTCAGCGGGGCGATTCGCCAGGCGAGCCGACAATGAAAGCTCCGTCTTTGTTTGCACGCAATTTCCGAACGGCACACCGCTTCTCGGTTTTCCTCGAATTGCTTAGCGCCTGAACACGCCGATCATCGGCCCGAGATTCCAGAAATCGTCGTTGCGGCCAATGGCCGGCGCATAGAGGCTGGAGATCGAGCCGTCGAGGAAGAGCGCGTTGGGACAGCCGAGTTCGTCGCGGAACAGGCGCGCGAATTCGTGGAAAGTCACCACGTCGTTCGAGATGGCGAAGACGACGACGCCGTCGCCACGCACGCCGACGCCATCGCGGATTTTTCGCGAAGGGCTGTCGGCCTGGAATTTCGGATGCAGCTTTCCGTCGATCACCAGCATCGGCCCGGACTGGGTGGCATAGTCCACCTTCGGGGAACGCTTCAAATAATCCTTCGTCGCGCGAACGCCGGCCTTGCCGTCGCTAAGATAGAAGACGCCGTTGGGCTGCATCGAGAAATTGCCGGAGCCGGCCCCGGTCTTCGCCGACGCGATCTGCTGCCCGCGCTCGACATAGAGACCGACAGGCGCGAGATTGGGATGGTACATGCCGGCATTGATGCCGAAGAGCATGGTGCGTCCGGCCGCCTGCTGCGCGCTTCGAAGATTGTGCAGCGACTGGTAGAGCTTGCCGTCGGGATCCTTCCAGAACAGCTCGATCGAGTAATGCTTCGGGTCCGTCTCGCAGACGAGATAGGTCGCGGTCTCGAAGGTGTGATTGCGGCATGGCGGCAGCGCTGCGACCCATTGGCTGAGCCCCAGGCCCGCAC
>NZ_RZSR01000565.1:0-3975 GCF_004023265.1 Mesorhizobium sp. M1A.F.Ca.IN.020.06.1.1 | reverse complement strand
GTCGTGCACGGTCCAGGTGATGACCGGCATCTTGAGCTTTTCGCGCACGAAGCTGACGAACGGGTTCGGCAGATCGCCGGCGGCGTAAGAGGTGAAGGCGAGGTTGTGCGCCAGCATGGCAAAATGCGCCTCGATCAGCTGGTCGTCCTTGCCGTAGGCGGTGAGCCCGCCGGGAATGCCCGGCGCCTCCTTGGCGAAGTCGCGGATCAGCCAATGGTCAAACGACATGATCGCCACCTTGCCAGTGTAGCGCTTGAGCAGCCTGCCGACGCTCGCGACCAATCCTTTGTCGTGGCCGGGAACACCTTTCAGCTCGACCACCAGCGGCACGCGTCCGTCGATCAGGTCGAGCCCCTCCTGCAACGTCGGCACATGATCTTTCGTGCCGCCCACCTTGAGCGCGGTGAGCTCGGCCGCGGTGCGTTGCCAGACGAAGCCATCCTCGCCTGTCAGTCGTTTCAGGTCGCAGTCGTGGATGATGACGGGAACGCCGTCGGACGAGATATGCACGTCGCATTCGATCGCGTAACCGCGGTCGGCTGCCGCGGCGAAGGCCGACATCGTATTCTCCCAGCGTGTCTTGTTCATGTCGTGGAAGCCGCGATGCGCGACGGGGCGGGCAATCAACCAGGAAAGGTCGGTCATGTCAGGCTCGTTTTACTCGACTTCGAAGATCGCTTCGATCTCGACCGCGGCATTGAGCGGGAGCGACGCAGTGCCGACGGCGGAGCGAGCGTGCTTGCCACGTTCGCCGAGGACCGCGACGAGGAAGTCGGAGGCGCCGTTGGCGACCAGATGCTGCTCGACGAAGTCCGGCGCCGAGGCGACGAAGACCGTGATCTTGACCAGCCGGCGGATTTTTTCGAGATCGCCAAGTGCTGCCTTGGCCTGCGCCAGGATGTTGATGGCGCAGAATTTTGCGCCCTCCTTGCCGGCGGCGGTATCGATGTCGCGGCCAAGCAGCCCGCTTGCCTGCAGCTTGCCGTCCTTCAGCGGCAGCTGCCCGGCGGTGAAGAGGGTGTTGCCGGTCCGGCAGTAGGGCACGTAGTTGGCGGCCGGCGCTGCTGCGGCCGGAATGGCGACGCCGAGATCGCTTAGCCGCTTTTCGATTGTTTCGCTCATTGGTTTTCCCTATTGCTGGAAGGCGCCGCGTTGGCGGGGCCGAAATTGCTATTTTTGCCTCGCTTCCGCCACGACTTTTTTTAAGCTGGACCATCTTTCCCTGCGGCCTGCCATCGGCCGCGACGATCGGAGCACCGCATGCGCTTGACGCGCCTTTTCCTTTCCACCGCTCTCGTGTCGGCGGCCATCCCGATGGCTCCGGCCCTTGCCGTGCCCGCGCTGCAGGCGCACCGCGCCGTCTATGATCTCACCCTCAACAAGGCGTCCGACCGCTCCGGCATCACGGGCATCTCCGGCCGCATGGTCTATGAGTTCAACGGCTCTCCCTGCGAGGGCTATACGGTGAAGTTCCGTTTCGTCACGCAGATCGTCACCAGCGAGAACACTAGGCTGACCGACCAGCAGACGACGACGTTTGAGGACGCAGAAGGCAAGACCTTCTCCTTCGTGACGAAGTCCTTCGTCGACCAGAACCTCGACAAGGAAGTCAAGGGTATGGCGACCAGGGAGCCGAAGGGCCTCAAAGTCAACATCGACAAGCCCGAGAAGAACACGCTCGAGCTCGCCGCCACGCAGTTCCCCACCCAGCACCTCGTGGAGCTGATCGGCAAGGCCGAGAAGGGAGAGAACTTCTATCAGACCAATCTGTTCGACGGCTCCGAGGATGCCAATAAGGTAATGACGACCACCGTCGTCGTCGGCAAAAGAGCCGACGCCGACAAGGCGGACCCGGAAGCGCCGGCGCTCGCCAAGCTTGCCACCGACAAATACTGGCCGGTCGACATCGCCTATTTCGACGACACCGACAAAAGCGGCGAAGAGGTGCCGGAGTACCGGATCAGCTTCAAACTGCATGAGAACGGCATCACGCGCGACCTCGTCATGGATTATGGCGACTTCTCAATGACCGGCAAATTGGTGAACCTGTCGCTGTTCGATCAGGCCAAGCCCTGTCCGGCCTCGAAATAGCGGCGGGTTAACCGCTACGGCGATCCGTCGCCGAGCCTGACTTGAAGACGCCGCAATCCCGTTCCAGCATCCCGTAGGCATTTCGGGGGAAAAGCTTGGGCAGGATCGACGTGTTCGTGGCGCCGCGACCCAATCCGGCGCTGATCAAGGTGATGACGATCGTCAACCGCATCGTCATGTTGCGAGGGGTTCCCGGCTTCCGCGACCTGTTGCCGTTCAATCGGCTCGCCGGCCTGCGCGGCGTCGCCAATATCCGTCACATCGACTTTCCCGTAGCCGACCAGCAGAAGCTGCACGCCTGCTGCGGCGAAGGCCAAGCGACGTTCATCACGCCCAACCATCCGGAATTCTTCACCGACTGGATGATCGACAAGGAGATCGTCTCGCGCGTCAGCCCGCTTGCCGCCTCATGGGCAACACATGGGGTGGTGAACGGGCTCGGTCGGCTGATGCAGAAATTCTGGCTGGCCAACAATCTGATCGCGCAGATTCCCGGCAACAGCGAAGCCGCCAAGGCGCATTCGGTCGATTGGGCGCTGAAAGGCCATGGCGTGCTGCTTCATCCGGAAGGCAGCGTCGGCTGGCACGGCAACCATGTCGCGCCGCTGCTTCCCGGCGCGGTGGAGATGGGGCTGGCGGCGCTGAAGCGCGGGCGCGAAACCAACAAGGATTTCAAGGTCTGGGTGGCTCCTGTTGTCTGGAAGCTCGCCTTCATCGGCAATGTCGAGCGGCCGCTCGCCAGGGAATGCGCCTATGTCGAGAAAAAGCTGAAAATGGAAAGTGTTGCAGCCGGCTCCCTGCCGGAGCGCGTCTACAGCATCTATTCAGGCCTGCTGTCCCTCGACGAGCAGGCCTGCGGCCTGATCGCAGAGGCGGGCGCTTCCTTTGCCAGCCGCCAGCAAAGGGTGCTGGCCGAGCTTGGCCTGCGGCTCGCCGATGCCGTTGCGGCCGAACCCGACCTCGATTTGGCCGAGTTGCTGCGGCGTTCACGCCGCTGGCTGCGCGAGGGCAAGGCTGATGCGGATGAGCAAAAACGCGTGCGAAAACTGGCGGAAACGATCCAGCGCGTCCAGCGCGTCGGCTCCTGGGCCTTCGCCAATCAGACGATAACCCAGGAGGAGATCGCCGAGCATCTGAAGCGCATCCGCAACGACTATTGCAAAGGCGCTTTGCGCGATTCGATCAACCGCTTCATTCCGCAGCCCGCCGGGCCGCGCTGCGCTCACATCCGCGTGCCCGAGCCGTTGGCGCTTCATGCATATGATGGTTCGGTCGAAGAGGCGCTCGCCGTGCTGCGCTCAAGGATGCAGGAAGCGGTGTCGAGGATCGTGACCAAACTTGAAGCCGCCGGCGGCTTCATTTCCTATCCGAATCCCTTCTATCATCGCTGACTTCGCGTCGGCCCGGGGTGATTGTGAGCGGGCCGCCGATGTCGGTTGGAGTGCGGCAAGCTCGATGGCTGTCTATGTCGATGCGGCGATCTGGAAATGGGCCGGCCATCGCTGGTGCCATCTGCTCGCCGACGACACCGACGAGCTCCACCGCTTTGCCGCCGAGCTCGGCCTCAAGCGCTCGTCCTATCAGGGGCCGCCGAAGACTTCGGCGCCGCATTACGATATCACCGGCTTTGAGCGCGACCGCGCCGTGCGGCTTGGCGCGGTCGAATGCAGTCGCGAGGAGATTGTCGCCGTCTTCCGCCGCGTCAGAGTGCCGAACGGCAAGACCCGACGCTGACGGAGTTTTGATGCATGTCGTTGTCCCAGAACCGCCGAACACTTCTGGGCGACATGCATAAGTGCGCGGATCGCCGCAGGTGAGGGCGTTTTCCGGTAGCTCGCTTGCGTTTACGAGACTTCCCCTCTATATGCGCGCTCATTCCACACA
>NZ_RZSR01000564.1:0-3975 GCF_004023265.1 Mesorhizobium sp. M1A.F.Ca.IN.020.06.1.1 | reverse complement strand
GAATCCTGATTTATAGTGGCCCGCCACAATTCGAGGACCGCGCTTCATGTCTGAAAAACCAGTCGATTCGCTGAGCGAAAGCGAGGCCGCGGAGGAGCTGAAGCGGCTGGCGGCGGAGATCGCCGAGCACGACCGGCGCTACCACACGGAGGATGCGCCGACGATTTCGGACGCCGAATACGACGCATTGGCGCGGCGCAACCTTGCCATCGAGGGGCGCTTTCCCGATCTCGTTCGCGAGGATTCGCCGTCGCGTCGGGTCGGCGCGCCGCCGGCGGAAGGCTTCACCAAGGTGCGGCATGCTGTGCCGATGCTGAGCCTCGCCAAGGCCTATACCGACCAGGACGTGGCCGATTTCATCGAGCGTGGCCGGCGCTTCTTCGACCGCGACAAGGACCTCGATATCGCCTTCACGGCGGAGCCGAAGATCGACGGGCTGTCGGCATCGCTGCGCTACGAAAACGGCATCTTCGTGCAAGGCGCGACACGCGGCGACGGCGCGGTCGGCGAGGACATCACCGCCAATCTCAAGACCATCGCCGACATCCCGAAGAAGTTGCAGGGCTCTGGCTGGCCGGAGGTCATCGAAATCCGCGGCGAGGTCTACATGACCTACGCGGAGTTCGAGGCGTTGAAGCAGCGCTCGGCAGCTATCGGCGGCCAGGACTATGTCAATCCGCGCAACACGGCGGCCGGGTCGCTGCGCCAGAAGGATCCAGCCGTCACCGCCAGCCGCAATCTGAAATTCTTCGCCTATGCCTGGGGCTACACGACGGCGGATCCCGCTCCGACCCAGTACGATTCCGTGCAGAAGTTCCAGGAATGGGGCTTCAAGATCAGTCCGCTGATGGTGCGGGCAAGGTCGATCGACGACCTCATCGGGCACTACCACCGGATCGAGGAACAGCGTTCTTCGCTGGGTTACGACATCGACGGCGTCGTCTACAAGGTCGACCAGCTCGAGCTGCAGCGCCGCTGGGGTTTTGTGACCGGCGAGCCGCGCTGGGCAGTTGCCCACAAATTCCCGGCCGAACAGGCGATGACGACGGTCGAGAAGATCGACATCCAGGTGGGCCGCACCGGCACGTTGGCGCCGGTGGCGCGGCTGGCGCCGGTGACGGTCGGCGGCGTGGTGGTGGAAAACGTCACGCTGCACAATGAAGATTACATCAAGGGTTTTGACAGCAACGGGCGGCCGATCCGCGACGGCATTGACGTTCGCATCGGCGACACGGTGGTGATCCAGCGGGCAGGGGACGTCATCCCGCAGATCGTCAGGGTCCTCATCGACAAGCGGCTGGCCGATGCGGTGCCGTATGAGTTCCCGCACACCTGCCCGGTCTGCGGCTCGCCGGCGACGCGCGAGATCAACGAGAAGACCGGCAAGGAGGATTCGCGGCGCCGCTGCACCGGCGAGCTGATCTGCGCAGCGCAGGCCGTGGAGGGGCTGCGCCACTTCGTGTCGCGCGGCGCGCTCGATATCGAGGGCCTCGGCGCCGAGAACATCGACCTGTTCTTCAATGCCGGGTTGGTGAAGACCGCCGCCGACATCTTTACGCTGAAGGACCGCCGGCCGGCCGTCACCAAGGCGTTGGCGGAGCGGCGTGAGGAGCAGGCCAGACTGCGCGAGGCCGCATCGGGCAAGACGCGCAAGAATGTGCGCAGCATCGAAGATCGCAACTACGAAGGCCTCGACAAACTGTTCGCAGCCATCGACGCGCGCCGCGAGCCGGAGCTCGACCGCTTCATCTTCGCGCTCGGCATCCGCCATATCGGCGAGACGACGGCGGCGGTGCTTGCCCGCCAGTTCTCGACCATCGAGGAACTGATCCGCGTCGGCAAGGAGACGGCGAAGGCGGAGGATCCGCATGACGTGTTCCCGTCGATCAACGGCATCGGCGACACCGTCATCAACGCCTTGCGCGACTTCTTCGGCAATGAGCGCAATGACGACGTGCTCGATGCGCTGCTGGCGCAAGTCCATCCCAAGCCCTATGTGGTCGAGATCTCGGCCGGCAGCGAGGTATCCGGGAAGACGGTGGTGTTCACCGGCACGCTGGAAAAGATGACGCGCTCCGAGGCCAAGGCGATGGCGGAGCGCCTGGGGGCGAAGGTCGCCGGCTCGGTTTCGGCCAAGACCGATCTGGTGGTGGCGGGTCCGGGCGCCGGCTCCAAGCTCAAGGTTGCGAGCGATCTCGGCATCGAGGTGATCGACGAGGACACCTGGCTGCAGCGCATCGGCAGGGGCGGCTGATGGCCGGAGCGTTCAAGGGTTTTGGCGAGAAGGCCATTCCGTTCCTCAAGGCGCTCGACTTCCACCAGAGCCGCGAATGGTTTCAGGAAAACCGCGGTCTCTACGAGAGTGAGCTGCACGAGCCGTTCTGCGATCTCGTCGAAGCGCTCAGCGAGCGTTTCGCGGCGGCGGGACTTGGCCTGCGCGGCGACCGCAAGAAGTCGCTGTTCCGCATCAATCGCGACGTTCGCTTCTCCAAGGACAAGCGCCCCTATAATCGGCACCTGTCGGCAATCCTGTCGCCAGACGGCACCAAGATGGAGCAGGGCGTGTTCTATGTGCATATCGGCCTCGAGCGCTGCTTTGCCGGCGTCGCCTGGTGGCAGCCCGGACCGGAGTTGCTGCAGGCGATGCGCAAGGCGATCGTGACGAAGCCGGCCGCCTTCCGCGCCATGGTTTCAGCGCTGAAAAAGACTGGGCTGGAGCTGGATAGGGAAGATTGCCTGAAGCGCGCGCCGCGTGGTTTCGAGGACGTCAGCGAAGCCGATCTCGCGCAAGCAGTCCGCAACCGCCATTTCGTGGTGCGGCATAATATTGATCCCGAAACCATCTGCCTGGCGGCGTTAGTTGACGATCTCGTCGGCTTCACCTTGCGCGCCAAGCCGCTGCTCGATTGGGGCAGGGCGATCCAGGGCAAGGCTGCCTGAGCCGCTCAAAGCCCGGCAATCAGTTCCGCTGATCGTCGGCTCAAGCGAATTGGTGTGACAAGCGGGGCGACGCTCCCTAAATCAAGCCGCTCAAGGGAGCAGTTGGATGACGGCGGAAGCAATCTCCGAAAGCCGTGCGAGGAGCGATTTCTGGGACGGCGTGCGGCTGTCGATGCCGGTCGTCGTCGCCTCCGCGCCGTTCGCGATCCTGTTCGGCGCGATTGCCGTGGACAACGGGTTTTCGGTCCTGGAAGCATTCCTCATGAGCGCGCTGATCTTCGGCGGCGCCAGCCAGATGGTCGGCATCGAATTGTTCGGCCAGCATGTCGCGCCCTGGCTGATCGTGCTCTCGATCTTCGCGGTGAATTTCCGTCACGTGCTCTATTCCGCCGGCATCGGCCGGCGCATGGCGCATTGGCCGCTGCTGCAGCAAGCGCTGGGCTATTTCATCCTGACCGATCCGCAATATGCCGTGGCCGAGGCGCGCGCGGCGTCCGGCCAATCGGTCGGGTTCGTCTGGTATCTCGGGCTCGGCCTGCCGGTCTATGTGTTCTGGGTGGCCGAAAGCGCGCTCGGCGCAATCTTCGGCAAGATGATCCCGGATACCCATGCTCTGGGCATCGATTTCCTGCTGCCGATCTATTTCCTCGGCCTGGTTCTCGGCTTCCGCAAGCGGCCGCTGTGGCTGCCGGTGGTCGTCGCCAGCGCGGCCGCCTCGATCGTCGCCTACAAGACGGTCGGCTCGCCCTGGCATGTCTCGATCGGCGCCATTGCCGGCGTCCTTCTGGCGGTCATTCTGCCGCCGCATCATAGCGGCGTGGGGCAGCGCACATGAGCACGACCTTCTGGATCATCCTCGCCGGCGCCGTCGCCACCTATCTCACGCGCGTCGGCGGCCATCTCGTCATCTCGCGCTTCGAGACCGTCCACCCGCGTGTCGAGGCCGGCCTCAACGCCGTGCCGGCCGCTGTGCTGACGACACTTGTGGCACCTGCCGCGCTCGGCGCCGGACCGGCCGAATGGGCAGCGCTGATC
>NZ_RZSR01000563.1:0-3979 GCF_004023265.1 Mesorhizobium sp. M1A.F.Ca.IN.020.06.1.1 | reverse complement strand
CGATCCGGGGCCGTGGCCGCCGGTCGCGCGCGTCGCGCACGAGCTCGCGGCCGCGGGCATCGCGGTCAGGCGCCTGCGGACGAGGGCTGCGCGCGCCGCGCTTGGCCGAGCCGCTCTCGCGGCCTATGAAGCCAATATCCCGGCGCTGAAGGCGGAGGTCGAAAGCGCATCGCAGGTGCTGAACACGCCCGTCGCGCGGCTCGTATCGAACGGTTTGGAGACTCCGCTGCACCTCGACGAGGTCGAGTCGCTGCTCACCTCAGGCGCCCTCGTCGTCGATGCCTGCCGCAATGTCGTGCGCAAAGCCGACACCGTAGTGTCGCTGGCGACGCGGCCGGTGCTGTTTGCGCTGGCGCGCACGCTGGCCGAGGCCTGGCCCGCGGATGCGTCGCGGGAGGCGCTGCTGAAGCGCGCCTTCCGCGCCAGGCACGCCGATGAATCGCATCGTGCGCGGCTCAGGGTCGAGATGGGCCGGCTGCGCGCCGAAATGAACGCGCTGGCGGAAATCAACGCGACGGCCGCCGGTTTTGCGTTAACGCCGCTGACCGCAGCCGAGGTCGTAGTGCTGGCGCCGCCTGTCGAGGAGGAGCATGGCGCAGTGCTCGCCTTCCTCGCCGACGGCGAGTCCTGGTCGAGCTCGGCGCTGGCGATCGCGCTCGGCGCCAGCCCGCGCACCGTGCAGCGGGCGCTGGAAGCGCTTTCGGCCGACAACAAGGTGCAGGCGGTCGGCCGCGGCAGGGCGCGCCGCTGGATGACGCCGCCGGTGACCGGATTCCCGACTGTCTTGTTACTCCCGGGTCCGCTGCCGAGCGACTAGTCTGCGGCCATTGTTCGAATGGAGATCGAAAATGAAACGAGCCGCTGCCGAGATCCTGCGCGAATACGGCCCCTTTCCGGATGCCGAGCGCATCAATGGCGTCACCTATGACGGCAAGAATGTCTGGTTCGCCACCGGCGACAAGCTGAAGGCGCTTGACCCGGAGAGCGGCGCGATCGTGCAGTCGATCGACGTCGCCTCGCATGCCGGGTCCGCCTTCGACGGCGAGCATCTCTACCAGATCGGCGAGGACCGCATCCACAAGGTCGACCCGAAGACAGGCAAGGTCGTCGCCACCATTCCCGCCCCCGGCAACGGCGGCGACTCCGGGCTTACCTGGGCCGAAGGTTCGCTTTGGGTCGGCGAATACAGGGCCCACAAGATCCATCAGATCGATCCTGAAACTGGCAAGGTGATCCGCACCATCGAGTCGAAGCGCGTCGTCACCGGCGTCACCTGGGTCGACGGCGAGCTCTGGCATGCCACCTGGGAAGGGGAGGAGGGCGATCTCTTGCGCATCGACCCCGAGACGGGCGATGTGCTGCAGGAGCTGGCGATGCCCTCCGGCGTGTCGGGACTGGAATCCGATGGCCGCGGCTGCTTCTTCTGCGGAGGCGGCAGCAGCGGCAAGATCAAGGCCGTGCGCCGTCCTGGGTACAACCATGACAAGGACACGACAGTCGGCAAATAGCCGGCCCTAGCCAGGCTTTGCATGGCGGTGGTCTTCAGTCTAAGACCAGTCCATTGACAAAGGTCTCGCCCCATCGCTCCATTAGGCGTTCCTAAAAACGGAGGCAGCGATGGCGTATACGTATCGGTGCAAGGACTATCCGGGAATGGAAGCCTGTCCCGGGAGCTTCACGGCAGAAAACGCGGAAGAGGTGATGAAGCACGTTGAGCTTCATGCCCGGTCCGCGCATGGTGAAGACCCGAGCCAATGGTCCCAAGAGGACCGGAAGCAGCTACAGGCGATGATAATCGGAAGCTAGGCGCGCTTCTGCATCAAGCCGCCTCGCGCGCCGGCCGGGCAACGCCCTTGTTTGAGATCTGGCCGGCAGTCGGTCTGTCGACATGCGCCCAGGCCGGTCGCTCGAACAGGAAGGTTCCGAAGCCGGTGCGCTTGACGATGAAGTAGAGAATGACCGGGCTGATGACCGAGACGAGCAGCACCGCGAGGCTGAGCATGCCGGTATCGGTCAGAAGGCCGCTTGCCAGCATGATCCCGCGGAAGATCGACATCGGGATGGTGAAGGCGACATAGACGACCAGCGAATGCTCGCCGAGCCAACGCAGCCATTCCATCGCGGCGAATTTCGACAGGAATCCGCCGGCGACGCAGAGCGCCACCGCGCCGGCGACGGCCAGCGTAAGATGCAGCGGCGGCCATGCCGCCAGGCCCATCTGCATGCCGACCGGCTCGACGGCATAGCCCGGCGAATAGACGAGCAGGCCGTTGACGATGGCCCACACGATCAGCCCGGCAGCGGCGATCGCCGGACGGGCTTGCGTCCACGCGACCAGCCGGAACACCAGCGGCGCCATGACGAAGCCGAGATAGAAGAACACGAAATAGGCGGCGAATTGCGTGAGCGCATAGCTGTCCGAATGCGGCGCCCACATCTGCAGCGCGGCGGCAACCAAGATGACGATCCAGTGCGGCACGCCTAGGTCGCGCAGGACGCGCGCCACGAGGCCGAACACGGCCAGCATGTAGATGAACCACAGCACGCCATAGGGCTGGACGACAGCCACGGCGAGGTCGTGCAGCATGCCGGCGGGATCGCGGCTGAAGATGCCGATCTTCAGCCCGATCGAGATGACCGCCCACAGGACATAGAAATAGAGGTAGTGGACGACGCGCCGGTCGATATAGCGTCGCCAAGGCCGGTCGATCACCTGCGACAGGAACAGCCCCGAGATCAGGAAGAATTCCGGCATCCGGAACGGGGTCGCGAAGCCGATGACATAATGCAGGAAGCCGACGCCGCCGGTATATTCACCGGTGTTGTAGGCGGAATACATCATCACCACCAGGATGATCGAAAGACCTTTTGCCGTGTCCACCCACGGCATGCGCGTCGAAATGTTCATGAAAGACCCCGCAAAGGCACCCAGCGCCATAGTACCGGACAGGCGCGTCTCTAGCAGCATGAAGCTTCGGATATCGTAAACGCGGCGCTGTCGGGCTGGAGCTCAGTGCCGGGTCAGCGGCTGGTCTCTCGCATCGCCACCGCCACGATTACACCCGAGAGGAAGGTCAGCGCCGCGATCGCCGCGATCGCCGCGGCGAAGCCGAAGAAGTCGGCGATGAGGCCCGCCGACAGCGCTCCGATTGCGTAGCCGAGATCGCGCCAGAAGCGATAGACGCTGAGCGAGCGCGCCCGCCAGGAGGGATGCGATGCGTCCGATACCGCCGCGATCAGGCTTGGATAGACCATCGCCGTGCCAAGGCCGAGCAAGAGGCTTGCCAGCAGCCACCAGCCGAAGTCCCGCGTCATGGCGGTGAGCAGAAGTCCGGCAGCCTGCACCCACATGCCGGCGACGATCAGGCCCTTGCGGCCCCAACGGTCGCTCAATGGCCCGGTTGCGACCTGCAAGACGCCCCAGACAGCGGGATAGACCGCCTTGAGGATGCCGATGCGCTCGACGCCAAGCCCGTTGGCGACGAAGAAGAGCGGAAAAAGCCCCCAGCTCATGCCGTCGTTCAGATTGTTGACCAGGCCCGCCTGCGAGGCCGCGAACAAATTGCGGTCCCGGAAAGAGGTCAGCATGAAGATCTCGCGAAAGCCGAGCGGGGAGACAGCTTTCGGATCGTTGGCCAGTTCCAGCCGCACATGCTCGCGCGTGTCGCGCACCAGAAGGATCGACAGCGCGGCACCCAGGATCGCATAGCCGATGCCGAGATAGATCGGCACCGGGCGCAGCCCGTAGCGGCTGGCCAGATAGCCGGTCAGAAATGCGGTGACGCCGACGGCGAGGTAGCCGGCGAACTCGTTGAGGCCGACGGCGAGCCCGCGCGATTTCGGCCCGACCAGATCGACCTTCATGATGACGGTCATCGACCAGGCAAGTCCCTGGTTGATGCCGAGCAGCGCGTTGGCGGCAATGATCCACCCCCAACTCGGCGCCCAGATGATCATGAAGGGCACCGGGAGGCCGAAC
>NZ_RZSR01000562.1:0-3982 GCF_004023265.1 Mesorhizobium sp. M1A.F.Ca.IN.020.06.1.1 | reverse complement strand
GGTCGGGCCTCCCTATCCGACCTCGATAACCGCTTTGATCAACCCGGATTTTTCGTGCGCCCAGCGCGCTAGATCGCGCGGCGTATCGGCAAGGGTCGTGCGGTGGGTGACGAGTTTCTCCAGCGGCACGGCGCCGTTGCGGATCGAGGCGGCGACATGGTCGAAGTCTGCTCTGAGCGCATTGCGGCTGCCGACCAGCGTCATCTCGCGCTTGTGAAACTCGGGATCGGAGAAGGTGATGTCGTCCTGGACGACGCTGACCAGCACCAGCGCTCCGCCATGCGCGACATGGGTGAACGCGGACTGCACCGACTGCGTGTTGCCGGTGGCGTCGAACACAAGGTCGAAGCCTTCGCCGTCGGACGCCTGCCGCACCAGATCGGCAGCCGGCGCTTTCGAGCCGTCGAGTGCGGCAAAGCCGAGCTCGCTTTCGGCGAAATCGAGCCGTTCGGTGCTCATGTCGAGCAGGCTGACATCGAGGCCGGCGATGCGGGCGAACAGTGCCGTGCCAAGGCCGATCGGACCGGCGCCGATGACCAGCGTGCGCTGGCCGGGCGCACTCAGCGAGCGCCGCACGGCGTGTGCGCCGATGGCCAGGAATTCGACGGCGGCGGCATCGGCCAGCGATAGGCCATTTGCTGGATAAAGGTTTTGCGCCGGCACCAGGATCTCGTCGCACATGGCGCCGTCGCGATGGACGCCAAGCACCTCGATCTGCACGCAGCAGTTCGGCTTGCCGTGCCGGCAGGCAACGCATTTGCCGCAGGCGAGATAGGGGTTGATGATCACCGGCTCGCCGATGGCAAGCTCGACGCCTTCACCTCGCTCGACGACCGTGCCCGAGACCTCGTGGCCCATGATGCGCGGATAGGCGAGGAACGGGTGCTTGCCTTCGAAGATGTGATAGTCGGTGCCGCAGATGCCGACATGGCTGACTGCGATGCGCGCCCAGCCGGGCGGCGGCGCGCCGGGTTCGGCGCGGTCTTCGAGAACAAGGTCGCCAGGCGAGCGGCAGACGACGGCTTTCATGCGCTGATCCAGTGTTTAAGGGGCGTCGGCCCCGCTCGATCGGGGCCGGCGCGTCATTTCAGGAACGATTACTTGCCGCGACGGCGCAGGCCGTCGAAGTAGACGATGACGATGATCAGCAGGCCGGTGATGACGCGCTGCCAGAAGGTGTTGACGTTGAGCAGGTTGGCGCCGTTGTTGATCGTCGAAAGAATGAAGGAGCCGATCAGCGGTCCATGCACCGAGCCGATGGCGCCGAACAGCGAGGTGCCGCCGATCACCGACGAGGCGATAGCCTGCAGCTCATAGGTGTCGCCCTGGGTCGGGTTGCCGATGCCGATGCGCGAGGCAAGCAGCACACCCACGAAAGCCGCGAGCAGGCCGGACAGGATATAGGCCATGAAGATGGTGCGCGGCACGTTCACGCCGGAAAGGCGCGCGGCCTCCGCATTGGAGCCGACCGAGAATAAATAGCGGCCCCAGCGCGTGTGGTGCAGGAACACGTAGGACGGTATGGCGACCAGGATCACCATCCAGAACAGATAGGGGATGCCGAGCAGCGAGCCGCGCGAGAAGGCCTGGAAAGGGTCGCTGTTGATCGAGATCGAATTGCCGTTGGTCATCAAGAGGCCGATGCCGCGCAGCGACGTCATCGTGGCCAGGGTGATGATGAAGGGCGGCAGGCCCATCTTGACGATGCCGAAGCCGTGGAACAGGCCGATGGCGACCCCGGCGAGCAAAGTAATGAGCACAGCCGCCCAGATCGGCCAGCCGGCATTGATCAGAAGCGCCACGATGACGGTGGTGAAGCCGACCACGGCACCGACCGAGAGATCGATGCCGCCGGTGATGATGACGAAGGTCTGGCCGACCGCGAGGATGGCGATCAGCGAACCCTGACGCAAAAGATTGGTGATGTTGAGCGTCGTGGCGAAGGAGGGTGTGGCGACCGCCAGCACGATCCACATCAAAAGCAACAAGCCGAGCAGCGTCAGCCCGAACAAGGCGTTGTAGTTGCGCTTCGGCTTTTCGGCGGGGATCGCCTCGGTGCTCATTTTCGTCCTCCCGTCTTTTCTTGTTTCTCGGCCAGCGCTTGGCCCAAAATGTCCTCATGGCTGGCGGTGCGGAAGCCATGCGTCGCAACCAGCTTGCCGCGGCGGAACACATGCAGCGTGTCGGCGAGCTCGTAGACTTCCGGAAGGTAGGACGAGATCAGGATGATACCGGCGCCCTTGGACAGAAGCGTCGAGAACAGCCGGTAAATCTCGGCCTTGGTACCGACATCGACGCCGACCGTCGGCTCGTCGAAGATGAACAGCTTGGCGCCATGCGCCAGCCATTTGCCGATGACGATCTTCTGCTGGTTGCCGCCCGACAGGCTGGAGGCCAGCGCATGGCGCGTCGGCGTCTTGATCCTGAGATCGGCTATCTGGCGATCGGCCTCGGCCTTCTCGCGCGAGCCTGAGATCAGAAGATTGCTCGAGATGCGCTTGTAGATCGGCAGGTTGAGATTCGTGCCGACCGGCAGGTTGAGGCAAAGGCCTTGGTCGCGGCGGCTTTCGGGGGCGAGGGCCATGCCGAGCCTTATCGCGTCATGCTCGGAGTTGACTTGCACCTCCTTGCCTTGCCACAGGATCTGACCGGCCGACTTCCTGTGGCGGCCGTAAAGCGTGGTGACGAACTCGCTGCGGCCGGCTCCGATCAAGCCGTAAAGTCCGACGATCTCGCCCGTGCGGACAGTCACCGAGATGTTCTCGAAACCCTTGCCGGAGAGATTCCGCGTCTCGACGATCGTCGCGCCCGGCGTGAAATGCTCCTTGTGGTAGATCTGCTCGATCGAGCGGTTGATCATCAGCTTGACCAGTTCCGGCTCGCTGGTCTCGGCTATGTTGCGGGTGCCGACGAGCGTGCCGTCGCGCAGCACCGAAACGCGATCGGCAAGCTCGAACACCTCCTCCATGCGGTGGCTGATATAGATGATGGTGACGCCTTCGCCCTTTAGCCGGCGGATCAGCTTGAACAACTGGTCGGCCTCCTTGCGGGTCAAGTAGGCGGTCGGCTCGTCGAAGATGAGGAACTTTGTCCCGCGTACCGTGGCGCGGGCGGCGGCGATCAGCTGCTGCTGGCCGATGGTGAGGTCGCCCAGCATGACATGCGCAGGCAGGTCGAAGCCGAGCCCATCGATGATCTTCTGCGCTTCTTTCACCATGGCGCGCTGCTGCAACAGACCGAAGCGGGAATTCTCCTCGCCGAGGAACATGTTGGCGGCGACGGTGAGGTGGCGGCAAAGCACGACCTCCTGGTGGACGGCATTGATGCCGAGCGCCATCGCCTCGTGCGGCGTGGCCAGCGCCTCGGGTTTACCTTCCCAGACGACTTCGCCGGAGGTGCGCGGCATGACGCCGGTTAAAAGCTTTATCAGCGTCGATTTGCCGGCGCCGTTCTCGCCGACGATGGCGTGGATCTCGCCCGACTTGAAGGCAAGGTCCACCGGCTTCAGCGCATGCGTGCCGGGATAGCGCTTTTCCAGGCCTTTCAACTCGAGGATGGTCCTGCCCGGTTTCAGCGTGGGGGGCGGGTGCAGTTCCTGCGCCGTCGACGTCATGACAATCCTCCCAGATTGATCCAACCGTTGGATACGCAGCGATGCGTCTGGCGCGCATCTAGAAGGCAGAGCCTAAAGCAAGCCGGCGGATTTCCAAGCTGTCCGCCGCGATGTTTCCGGGGCGGCGAAGCCCCGGAAACGAATGTCGCGAAGATCAGTTGAGCTTCGGGTTGAGCAGCGCGTCGATCTTCGGATCCTTCATGTTGTCCTTGGTGACGAGATTGGCGCCGGTGTCGACATTGGCCTCGACCTTCTCGCCCTTCGAGGCGGCTAAGGCGGTCTTGATGCCGTCGTAGCCCATCCGGTACGGATCCTGGACGACGAGGCCGGAGATGACGCCGTCGTTGAGGAACTTGATCAGCTTCTCGT
>NZ_RZSR01000055.1:0-12374 GCF_004023265.1 Mesorhizobium sp. M1A.F.Ca.IN.020.06.1.1 | reverse complement strand
CGCCGGGTGTGCGCATCGGCATGGTGCGCGGCGGTCCGGTCGACGCGATCGCCGGCTTCGGCTTTCCGCGCCAGGGTCTCGATCCGTCGGCCATGAGAGCCGCCGCGGCGAAGCTGAAACGAACGGAGCCGTTTTCCGGACAGGTCGATCAGCCCTCCGCGCCGAAGGCCGCCCGCGCCAAGCCGCGCAAGAAGCCGGCGCGCAAGCCCGCCAAGTGGCGTGCGGTTCGTTCCGCCGGAACGCCGGAAGCCGATGCAGCCGTCAATGGCTGACTGCGCAGGCAAGGCGCGGCGCGCCGGCGCCCGAACCGCTGGAGCGAAGGCTGAGCCGGCCGCCGCGCCGATAGCCAGGCGCTCGAAAAAGACGCTGGGCGACGATTTCGCCGCGGCGCTGCGCGCTGATTTCCGCGCCCATGGCGCCGGCGTCATCGCCGCGGTCAGGGCGGAAAAGCCCGACCAGTATCTGAAGGTCGTGCTGACGATGCTGCCCAAAGAGTTCTCGCAGGGTCTCGATGCGAACCAAAACAGTCTGGGCCAGTTGAGCGATGAGGAGATCCGCAGCCGCATCCGCTGCCTCGAAGCGAGGCTGCGGCCGTTCCTCGATGATAGCGACCTATTTGGCGCTGCTCGAGGAGATGGACCGACGCCGTCAACGTAACCTTCTTGCTGCCTACAGGCCATACCAAAGGCAGTCCGAGTTCCACGCGGCGGGGGCAAAAAACCGCGAGCGCCTGTTCATGGCCGGTAACCAGCTCGGCAAGACCAGGGCAGGGGGCGCCGAATGGGCCATGCACCTCACCGGCCGCTATCCGGACTGGTGGAGGGGCAAGGTGTTCGACACGCCCGTCCGGCTCTGGGCCGCCGGCGTCACCGGCGAGGGCACGCGCGACAATCCGCAGCGTGTGCTGGTCGGCCCGCCGCAGCGACAGGCGGAATGGGGCACCGGCATGATCCCGGCCGACGCCATTGCCGAAACGACGATGGGCCGCGGCGCCCCTGGAGCGCTGGACAGCGTCGTCGTGCGCTGGGGCGGTGGCGGTGATGTGCAGGCGGGCGAAAGCGTGCTCTCCTTCAAGTCCTACGAAAAAGGCCGCGAGAAATGGCAGGGCGAGACGCTGCACGGTGTCTGGTTCGACGAGGAGCCGCCGCTGGACATTTATTCCGAGGGTCTGACCCGCACCAATGCGACGGGCGGGATAACCATCGTGACTTTCACACCGCTGCTCGGGATGTCGGATGTGGTGCTGCGGTTTTTGTCGGCGGAGGCGGTTCAGGGCTTGGGTTCCTCGCCCCCGCAAGGCGGGGTGGCCGCGAAGCGGCCGGAGAGGGGGTCTTCGTAGGGCGACAAGCTTACGAGTAGCTTTCCGCTCTTGCATCGACAGCCGGCGCTGCCCCCGCTCCGTCGCAGCTTCCGCCGCGCCACCTCCCCCACGTTCGTGGGGCGAGGAATTGGAGCCAAAAAATACGGATGAAATCTGATCAGGGATATTTGCTGCCCGCAAGCTGCCTAGCGCGAGCCTTAGGGTCGGTCGCTTTCCGGGTTAGCGGTTGGCACCATATCCTTTCGTCACGAGTAATTGGATTGTACCAGACATTGCATACTTTGTTCGGTGTGTCCGGGATACAAACTTTGCGTTGGAACCCCCTGAACTCGTGAATCCCGCAGGTCTGCTTGCTCGTGTCATAGGGCACGTTCGACTGGCAGGCTGAGGCGCTCGCGGCAATGGCCACGACGATTGCAATGCGGATCATGTATCTCCCCCGTTTCATCAGGAACTTCGCATTGATGAACAGTATTATCAACGACAATAGTTGGTTGGGGCAGATAATTACGACGAGACTAATATGTCCCGACACGTGACCTTCATGACCATCGAAGATGCCGGGCACTATTCGCCCGAGCAGCGCGCGGAAATTATCGCCGCCTATCCGGAGCATGAGCGCGAGGCGCGCGCGAACGGCATTCCGGTGCTGGGCTCCGGTCGCATCTTCCCGGTGCCGGAGGAGATGATCGCCTGCGAGCCGTTCCGGCTGCCGCGCTGGTGGCCGCGCATCGGCGCGCTCGATTTCGGCTGGGACCATCCTTCGGCCGCGGTCGAGCTTGCCTGGGACACCGAGGCCGACATCGTCTATGTCGCCAAGGCCCACCGCGCCGCGCAGCAGACGCCGGCGATGCAGGCGCTGGCGCTGAAGTCCTGGGGCGAGTGGCTGCCCTTCGCCTGGCCGCGCGACGGCCGCCGCGAAACGCTGGAAGGCGCCGGCGTTGCGCTCGCAAAACAATATGCCGCGCATGGGCTGACCATGCTCTCGGGTCACGCCCGCTTCGCCGACGGCTCCGTCTCGGTCGAGGCCGGCCTGATGGACATGCTCGACCGCATGCAGTCCGGCCGCTTCAAGGTGTTTTCCACGCTTCACGCCTGGTTCGAGGAGTTCCGCCTCTACCACCGCAAGGACGGCCAGGTCGTGAAACTGCGCGACGACCTGATGGCCGCGACGCGCTATGGCGTGATGATGCTGAGGGAAGCGGTGGTCGACCCGGCGGAGTTCAAGGCGGCGCGGCGGCCGGCGGCGCAGAGCGATCCGCTGGGCGCGTTTCGCTAAGTGGTAACAGAGGCAGGGGACATGGCGAAACCCGTACGGTATTGTCCGCGGCATTCAGGGGGCAGGCCGCATGATCTTTTCGACGATGTTCCGTTCTATCAAGATGGCTGTTAGTGGCGAGGTCATTCAGCGGATCGATACGCCAATTATGGACGGCCACTGCACGATTTCCCTGCGCCTGAAGCGCGATAGAAAAGGCCGCAAATATGTGGTGCTGGCTGGCATAGCCAGCGGCAACTACCAGTATTATCCAATGGAGCTGGAACAGTTCAGGCAGGTCATCGAAGCGGCCCTCGCCATACAATCTGCGACTGCTGCCGAGTAGCTGGCTCAGCTCCGTACAGGACAGGGCGATCCGCTGGGGGCTTCCAGGTAGGGCAGAACCTCTCTCTTCGTCATACTCGGGCTTGACCCGAGTATCCATGCCGTGACCCTTGCCGTGGAGTGCAGCGGTGCAGAATTCTGCAACCGTGTCAACACCTTAGCGTCACGGCATGGATCCTAGGGTCTGCGCGCGTCGCTTCGCTCCTCGCTTCGCCCTAGGATGACGAAGAGCCGTTCCGGCCACCCCAGCACGAGCGACTTCTAGCCTCTCCAAAATCCTCAATCCAGCAAGTCGCGCACGCGCCGCCGCGCTTCCGATCGGCTGCGATCGCCTGCGCGCCCTTTTTCCAAAGCCCAGTCGTGCACCGACCCTGCTACCCGGGAAGCTTTATCTCAACAGCTAGACCAAGCTGGGATTTATCAGCCAACCGACATCGATCCGATCACTACTGCGGCGACAGGGGAGCAATCACCTTCTTCGGAGGCTTCCGGCGAACCCAAGTCTGCAGTTCGACAGGCCGCAGAGGGTTTCGGCAATTACCTCAGCGAGAGCTTTGAGGCCCTTGGCCGTGCCCCGCACGGCATTGGGCTGATTCTGCAGGATCTGCGCGATTCGCCTTGGGACTTCCTTGAGCAACTGCCGGTCACCTCCGGCTCGGGGGCTGTTGCCGAAGGGCGCTTTGCGTCAGAGGCAGCCGGCGAAGCTGTTGCAAAAGGCTTGGCGATTTTCCGCGACGGGGCGGCCAAGTTTACCAAGCCGCTCGAGAAGTTTGCGACGAGTGGTTCGCGCGCCAAGTCGGGGCTCGCCGCTGATGCCGCGGTGGCTCGCCAAGCGGTTGAGACGAAATCTCTGGTCAAAGCCGCGGAGGATGCTGCCTACCGTGTAGGCACCGGCGCCAAACTCAAGAAGGGCGAGGTTCTTGAGATCATAAAGTCGATCGCAAGAGATCCTTCTAAGGTAAAGTATCAAGGGGCATCGTTCGGGAGGGCTGCCTCCAAAAATTACCGCAAAACATTTCTTGATGCGAACCCGAATCTGCAGGGAGAAGTTGTCGTACACCATGCTGCGGAGCGACAGATATGGGAGAGATTTCCAAGCATCGTCGCTGCAAACGAGGAGCACTCTCTTCAGAATCTTCGTTTACGAGGCGTATCCTCAGCCAACACGTCAGCAAATTCTGGATTACGTTACATCGACAAGAAATACGGGCATCTGTTCAATCCTCCGATAGGTGAGTGATGCAATATTTTAAGATACGGCCGCACGTGGCTGGTGGTATTGGCAAAGGCACGGTTCTCGACTCGAGCGTTCATCCACCGATGGTAACCAAGCTCCACTACAAGGTAGAGGCATGGTTCGGGGATGTGATTGTTGCGACGTTTCCTTGTTTCCTCGTCACTGAAGAAACCCAGCGCGCGCTGCAGAAGATGGGCTTTTCAGGCGCGACGTTCGCGGACGCTGAGGTGACGACCTCGGAAGAGTTTCAAGAGGATCAACCCGGCCTGGAACTGCCACATTTCGTTTGGTTGAAAGTGAATGGAAAGGCGGGTCAAGACGACTTCGGGATCGCGGTGCCCTTCCGCCTCGTCATCTCGGAACGCGTTCTTGATCTGCTTGAATCGTTGGGCATTTCGTTGCGATAGTCGAACCTTACGACGACGAATAGCATGGGAATTGGCGGTAAGTTCCGGGCGTATGCCACTGATTCAAATTACGCTAGGAAGCTTAGGCCTTATCTGAAGGAATTGCCGTGATGCCTCAGGCACCCTCCGCCGCTAAAGCGGCTAAGTGTGAAGCATGAAAGGCGAATATTCTCTGAGGTTGGATTCCCAGGGTTTGAGCATCGAAGTGGAAAATCTGCGGATCACCGATTCTTGCGGAACGACCGACCGACGCGCTCGGCAATTGGCCCAAACATCGCCTGTTTGTCCTTGGTCCAATGCATATCGAAACAGGTGACGAGACGGTGTTTCTGGCACATGCCGTAGAAAATTTCTGCGCCATCCGCCGATGTGCCGGAAATGACGACAACGGATGGTTTATCAAGATTATATGTAACTCGGCCAGTATCACCTACGAGCTGCTTCTTGATATAATCGAAGGGGCTCTTTTTATTAGTATCGGCTCGGTACTGGCGAAGCTGAACGCCCGGATACTTCTCGGCTCGAACGCTGGGCCTAAGTTTTCAGCGAATCCACCAAGCAATCGAGACTCCCCGTCAGCAAACAAGGCGGGAATCTCGATCTTGCTTCCGCCGCTGACGGAAACTGTCCATTTAGTGGCTTCCTCGGCCGCAGCAAATGGCGCCCACAACATCAAGAAGCCAAGTGCGAACACGACTGCTTTCACGGCGTTATCCCCCGGCGACATTCGCGGAACGATGTCGGCGCTGCTGAGCAATCGACATCTTCATCGCCAAACATTAGGCTATGCACCCATAGCGTGTGTGGTTTGTTGGTTCAATCTGGGGAGGCTGTCATGGGGAAAATAACGAAGCTGCTGGATGTCGTTGGGAGGTTGTCGGATTTTGATGAAGAGGACACGATCTATGTGTCGGAGCCTTGGACAGAAGACTCTGATGCAATGGTTGCGACCGCGCCCGATGATACTATGGTACCACCAAAGGCGGCGGCCAAGGCGGGTCTGACATACTTCATCGAAATATTCATCGCGATCGAGGTTATAGAGGGGTGGATCGCGTCGCAGAAGGAAAAGCCCAGCCTCTCGGCGATCTGCGACAGGCTGATTTATTATGCCACCTATGATGCGTGAGGGGTAAATGTCGGACGACAAGCGTTATGAAGGAAAGCCGCTGCTCAGGCTTCTGGAGTTTTATGTGCTCAAGGCGATTGGAGAACTGTCTCAGGAATCCGAAGAGTCCCTGGACGCCATGGCGCCGAAGTTGCAGGCCATCTATGGCGGCGATGGACGGTGGGATGACGCGATCGCCAAGGCTCTTCACATGCCCGACACGATGCCAGAGGCGATCCGGGATATGTGGAAGAAGAATCTCAAAATCGCCCACAACAACAAGGTAACGCTTACGCCCCAACAATTTGCCGAAATGTTCGTGGACAACAACTTCGCGGGCTGAGATTCCGGTAACGGAGTCCCCTGGCGACGGCTTCGCTCTCGACCACGAAAGCCCATCCATGCCCACCCGCATCGTCCCCGCAACGCTGCGGGATCTCTCCTACATCGCCGCCAACCTGCGTCCCGAGGACCGGGCCGAGATCGACTGCCAGCTCGACCATTGGTCGCCGGCGCTGCTGGCGCTGACGGCGCTGCAGGGCTTTGCCTATGTCGCCGAGCTCGACGGCAATCCAGAGGCCGGCTTCGGCGCGGCCGAGCAGCGGAGCGGCCTTTGGATCGCCTGGAGCTGGGGCACGCGCCGCATGAAGCGCTGCGTGCCGGAAATCACGCGCTTCTTCCATGCGGTGCTTGGGACCCGGGTCGCGGCCAAAGGCGCCTGGCGGGTCGAGGCGAGGGCGCTTGCCGAGAACGAGCTTGCGCTACGCTGGCTGGACCGGCTCGGCGCTACCCAACGCTGCCGCCTGCCGGGTTACGGCAGGAACGGCGAAGACTTCTTCCTCTATGATTGGACAAGAGAAAGCTGGAACCATGTGTCTCTTTCAAAAACCGCCGGAACTGAAGCCATTGCCGCCGGCGCCGACTATGCAGGACAAGGACGTGCAGGCGCGGGAAGCGGCGCTCAGGGCTGAGCTCGAGCAGCGCCAGGGCACGCTCACCACGGTCAAGACGGATCTGGCGCCAAGCGACGTTGCCGGCCGGCGCCGCGTGCTGCTCGGAGTCTGACGCCATGACAGCGATGAAACGCAGTTTCCGCCGCCGCGTGCTCGATTGGTGGTATTGGCGACGGCATGCGCGGTTGGTGAAGCGGCGATCCCACTGATCAACATCGGCGCCTTTCCCTTCTCTTGCGATTTCCAACACTTAGCTTCGCTAAGATGTTGAAATCGCTTTCTCCCCCACAAGGGGGAGAAAAGGCGCCGCGCTGTCCTCGACGCTAGTTGCCAACGCTTAAGATCTACGGGAGCGCTGATGCGGCGCGCTATCTTCCCGCTTGTGGGGGGAGAAAGCATTTTCCTGCATTTGCGAGCGGGCTTGTCCCCGAGCAAGTGCTTGGAAAATGCCACAGAGTGGATTTCGTAGGGCGTCACCCGATCACCCCTTCTTCGCGAACGCCCAGACCATCACCGGATACTCCTCGTCGTTGCTCAGGTCCCGCCACAGCCCGTACGCCCGAACCGGGCCGCCAATATGGGCCCTGGCGCAGGCCTTGTTGCCCCAGCCGAAGGCCTGCACGTCGTCTTCGGCGAAGCCGCCTTCGACCATCAGCTGCTTGAGCCCCGCGGGCGTCCAGCGACTGTAGTCGTGCGGGCGCGCATGCACGCGAAACAGGAAGGGCGTGGCCACCATCGCCCAGCCGCCGGGCCTCACCATGGCGTGGATGTTGGCGGCCGCCGCCAGCGGGCGCTGCACATGCTCCAGCACCTGGTCGGCAATGACGATGGAGTATTGCTCGTCCGTGCGATCCTTGCAGATGTCGAAGTCGGGGAAATCGAGTGACCGGTAGTCCGGGCACATCGCCCGCCAGTAGCGGTTCCAGCCCGGCGAGATCTCGATCACGTCGCGCGACTTGCGGTTGGCCGCCTCGAGGAAGGTCGTGAAGGCCTCGATCTGGCGGATGCGCAGCCAGTTGCGGCTGTCGTAACCGATCAGCCGCTTCACTGCTTGTTTGCTTCGGGTTTTCAGCGCGCCGGCAAGGCTCATTCTCGACCTCCCTCGTGCCCGCCGCGGATGGGTGTGTAGCACCCAGAAGTGCGCAAAAGATGACATGAAGAGGGTAATCTCCCCCCGTGTGGGGGAGATGCCCGGCAGGGCAGAGGGGGGCGCTGTCCCGCCGGCTTCTCCATCGTTTCGCTTACCAGTTTCCCGGCCAGGTGTTCTGGCTGACTTCATCGAGAGGTGGCGCTCTACGGCGCCCCCCTCTGTCCTGCCGGACATCTCTCCCACGAGGGGGGAGATTGGCAGCTCCGGCCGCTCCGCCAAACAAGCGAGATCCCCATGACCGATTCCCGCGCCCGCGATATCCTGTCGCGACAGGCCGAACTCGAGACCGAACGCGCCGCCTATGAGCCCGTCTGGGAAGCAGTGGCGGAGTTCTGCGATCCCGATGCGCCCGACATATGGACCGGCCGCCGCACCAGCCGCGGCGAAAGCCAGGCCGAACGGCAGGAGCGGCGCGGCTCTCGCGTCTACGCCAACACCATCAACTCCGCCGCCAACCGGCTCGCCGCCGGGCTGGAAAGCCTAATCATCCCGCAGTCGGAGAAGTGGCACGGGCTGACCACCGCCGAGATGGACGATGAGGAGACGGACGAGGAGAAGGAGTGGGCGGAAGCCTTGCGCGATTTCCTGTTCGCGCTGCGCTATTCGGCCAACTCCAACTTCGTGCCGGCGACGCAGGCCTGCCTCAGGAATGTCGTGCGCTACGGCCCGGCCTATCTCTATGCCGAGGAAGGCTTCGGCGGCACGCTGATCCGCTATGCCTCCATTCCCGTGGTCGAGGGTTATCTCAGCCGAAACCGCTGGGGCCAGGTCGACACCTTTCATCGCCGCTACGAGCGCACGGCGCGCCAGGCGGCGCAGCTGCTCGGCTACGAGAAACTGCCCGCGCGCATCAAGGCTCTGGTCGACGACCCCGCCAAATGCGAGGAGAAGGTCTCGCTGATCCAGTGCGTTCAGCCGCGCGACGAGCGGCGCATGTATCGCTCCGGCGGCTCCTACCAATATCTCGACGCGGCGTTTGCCTCCTACCACGTGATCGAGGACGAGGAGGAGATCGTGCGCGAGTCGGGCTTCCGCACCTTCCCGGTCTCGACCTTCAACTGGCGCCGCTACGAGGGCGACGCCTACGGCATCTCGCCGGCCATCGAGGCGCTGACCACGGTGCGCGAGGAAAACGCGGTGCGCCGCTCCGGGCTTCGCGCTCTGCAGCAGATCACCGATCCGCCGACGGCGTCCAAGGCCAGGCTCGACTATGTGCCGGTGCTCAATCCCGGCGAAAATTATCCGGGCCTGATCGACGACAATGGACGACCGCTGATCCAGCCGATCGCGACCGGCCAGAACCCAAGCTATGCCTTCGACTATGCGGCGAGCCGCGCGGAGGAAATCCGCGACATGATGTTCGTCAACCTGTTCCAGACGCTGGTGCAGAACCCGCAGATGACCGCCACCGAGGCGCTGATCCGCCAGGAAGAGAAGGGCGCGCTGCTCGGGCCGTCGGGTTCGATCATCCAGGCCGGCTTTGCCGCAAATCTCGACCGCGAGCTTTCGATCCTGGAAGACAAGGGCCTCTATGACGAGGACAGCCGCTTCGCGCCGCCGGAGAGTCTTGCCGGCAAGACGGTGCGGCCGACCTTCACCGGCCCGCTCGACGTGCTGCGCCGCTCAGCCGAAGCCCGCGACACCATTCAGGTGGTGACGACCGCCATGCAGATGGCGCAGTTCGATCCCGGCATTATGGACAATATCGACGGCGACGAGGCGCTCCGCGTCGTGCAGAGCGCCGGCCGCAGCCCGCAGCGCATCTTTCGACGCAAGGACGAGGTCGAGGGCCTGCGTGGAGCCAGGGCGCAAGCGCAACAAGCGCAGGCCGGCATGGCCGCGATCGCCACCGCCGGCAAGGTGGCGAAGGACGCCGTTCCGGCGGCAGTGCAAGCGCGCGACAGCGGCCTGCTCGACAGCCTGCAGGCGATGATGCAGGGCGGCCAAGGCGGCGCGGCTGCCGGTGGCGCGGCTGGTGCTCCTGCCGCTGCTCAAGGCGCGATGCCTGCCGGCGCCGCCAATGGTGGCGCATGAGCCGCAAACGCTTTGCCCGCCCATCCGACGCCGGCGGCCCCTTGGCCGCGCGCGAGGCGCTGACCAAAGCCTATCGCCGCGCCTTTTCCGGCGAGGACGGCGAGATGGTGCTCGCCGACCTCACCGCCACCACCGGCTATTATCGCCGCCCGTCCTACGGCGACTGGCTGGCGCGCACCAAGACGCCCGAGGGCTTCGAACTGCACAGCGCGCTGAGCAACGCGCGCGCCGAAGTGGTGCAGCACATCATGGGTTTTCTGACGCTGGAAGATGGCGAGCTCGCCGCACTCGAAAAGGCGGCGCGGGCCGAGGAGAGATGAGGCGCTGAAACTGCCAATCTCCCCCACGAGGGGGGAGATCAGCAGCTTCGCTCCCACCGCCAATTCTGCAGCGTTGGTGATTGGCGAAAGCATGCATGCAGCCAATCTCCCTCCTTGCGGGGGAGATGTCCGGCAGGACCGAGGGGGGCGTGCCCCACCGGCCGTGCCGTGATCTGCCACGCCGCGGTCGCGTCAACGCCAGCCCAGTCGCACGAACCACGTCGCGATCCCTCCGCCATCCGAGCTCCACCCGAAACTCACCACCCGCACCGCCGAACCGGCCGCCGTCCCTGGCGGCCCGTCGCCGCGCGCACTCCCTTCAAAACCGCCGGGCAGGAAACAGCCAATGGTCCACATCATCCCTCTTTTTGTAGGCGAGCGCCGGCTCGATACCGGCAACGCGGTGCAATATCCGGGCTCTTCGCCTGTGGGCGAAGCGATGCAGCAATTCGGCGACCGATGGCAGGCCGCCGCCGAGCGCTACGAGCAGCGCAAGGCGCAACAGCAGGCCTTCGACACCGAGATCGCCGCGCGCCGGCTGAACGGCGAACTCGCCAAGGCCGAGGCCGATGCGGTGGCCAATGCGCCCGCCGACGGCGCCGGCCTGCACGAAGCCATGTATGGCCAGGTCGATCCGTACACCGGCCAGGTGGTGAAGACCGGCCTGTTCGACACGCTGTTCGGCAATTTCCTGAAACAGGTGCCGCCCGAGCTGCGCGCCAGCATTGCCAGCCGCAAGGAAGCGCTGCGCGAGGCGGGCTCCCACCGAATGGCGCTGCAGCAAAATCAGCGCCGCAAGCAATATGAGCAGGATCAGGCGGCGGAGGTTCACTCCGCCGAGCTCAACAACATCGCGCGGAGCGACCCGAACGATACCGCCGCTTTCGATGCCTCGCGCCAGCGCGGCCTCGATCTCATCGCTAAGATGGATCTCGATCCGCAGATCAGGCTGCAGGCCGAAGCCGCCTGGCGCGCCAGCACGGCGAAGCAGCGGATGCAGGCGCTCATCGCGCAAGACCCGCGCCGCGCCGCCGAGATGCTCAGCGCGGGGAAGGTCGCGAGTGACGGCATGGGCGAGACGGTGCGTTCGCAGCTTGCTGGCGGTGCTCGGAACGAAACAACGGAAGCAAACAGCCAAAAAACGCCGGATGAAATGGTCGCACAGGCGTTCGGCGAACGGCCGTCGCGGAATGACCCAGCAACCATTCCTCTCGACGCCGTCACCTACCTGAAGCCGGGCGACATCGGCGCGCTGAAGGCTCAGGCGAACAACGCCACCGCGGCTCAGATGGTCAGAGCGAATGCGAGGGTCATGCTTGCCGAGCAGAACGCCCCGGCGGTCATCGCCATCACCGGCAGATACCCCGAGGAAGAGCCGACCGAGCAGGACTTCGTCAAGGTCTACGGCGCCGACCTGGGGCCAGAACGTTTCGAACAATTCCGGATCAAAGCCGGTGTCGCCAAAGCCTACTCCGACATGCATGCGGCGCCGAACCAGGCGATCCATGCAGAGCTTCGCGATTCCGAACCTGGACCAAGCGGTTCGCCGGAACAGCGCAAACGCTACGAGATAAAGGCCGGCGCCGCCCAGCTGATCATGGCCGCCCGCGAAGCCGATCCTGTCGCTTACGTCAGTCAATTGTTTCGCGGCGACGCTCCGGACTGGAGCAAGGTCAAGACGCCTGAGGAATTTCAGGCGGCCGTCAACTGGGCCAGGGCTGCCCAGCAGCATCTGGGTTTCAGCACAGTATTGGCCGTTCCGCAGGAATTCTCGGACAGCCTTGGCGCCACATATGTCGATGACAGCGTGCCGCTGCAGCAGCGCAACATCGAACTGAGCGACATTCTGAAGGCGGTGCGCGACCCCGAGGCGCGCGTCGCATTGGCCGGACAGGTTTTCCAATCCGCTCTGGCTCGCCTCCGCCAAAACGCGGCGGATGATCCGAAGATCACGCCGGCGGAACTGGAAGCCCAGGCAAAGAACCTCCAGTCCGATCTGATCAACATGGCTGCTCATCCGGCACGCGCGCGGTTCGACGCCGGCCCATGGTGGCAAAAGCCGTTCGCCGCCACGAACGACGTCGTCAGGCTGATGGCCAACGGCGCAACTTTCGAACAGGCCGACAAGTTCGCTGCCGGGATGAACTGGCTTTTCTCCGACAAGAGCTATGACGAGCTGCTGGCGGCCGAGCAAGCCGAAACCGAAAACGCCGAGGACCGTGCCGGATCGGCTGCCATAGG
>NZ_RZSR01000561.1:0-3987 GCF_004023265.1 Mesorhizobium sp. M1A.F.Ca.IN.020.06.1.1 | reverse complement strand
CCCGTCTGTCCGCCGGCCCGCGCGCTGGAAATCGCGCAGGATCGCGTGACCGAAAAAAGCTTCCTGAACGGCATCGGCGTTCCCACAGCCGAATTCTGCCCAGTGGACAATGACGAGCAGCTGACGGCCGCGCTGAAGAAATTCAGCGGCAGCGGCGTGCTGAAGACGCGCCGCATGGGCTATGACGGCAAAGGCCAGCGCGTCTTCCGCAACATGGAGACCGGCGGCTTTGCCGGCACCTGCGAGGCGATGGGCAATGTGCCGCTGATCCTCGAATCGCTGGTCGCTTTCGAGCGCGAGATTTCGGTGATTGCCGCGCGCGGGCAGGACGGCTCGGTTGCAGCCTACGATCCGGCCGAGAATATCCATCGCGAAGGCATATTGCGAACGTCGACATTGCCGGCCGCCATCGCACCGGACACCGCATCGGCGGCGAAGCAAGCGGCAGCAAAAATCCTTGCGGCGCTCGACTATGTCGGCGTCATCGGCGTCGAGTTCTTCGTGCTTGCCGACGGTTCGCTTTTAGCCAATGAGCTGGCGCCGCGTGTCCACAATTCCGGCCACTGGACGGAAGCCGCCTGCATCGTTTCGCAGTTCGAACAGCATATCCGCGCCATCGCCGGCCTGCCGCTGGGCTCGCCTGCACGGCATTCCGACTGTGTCATGGAAAACTTGATCGGCGATGACATGCTGAAGGTTCCGGCGCTGCTCGCCGAGCCCGGCGTGATGCTGCATCTCTACGGCAAGGCCGAGTCGCGGCCCGGCCGCAAGATGGGCCATTTCACGCGCATTGAGCGTCGGCGCTAACGCCGACTACTGCACGTCTTCGTCCTCGTCCGGGCTGGCGCAGCTCGGATCGCCTTCCTGGCAGTTGGGGCCGGAGGTGAGTTGCTTGGTGCGCTCGGTCGTCAGCTCCGTCAGGCATTGCGAAACCTCCATCGGGTGGATGGAACCGCCCTCGCTGTCGGCGGTCGAATAGGCGCATTCGGCGTCGCGGAAGGTGATCCAGGCGCGCTGTGCGGTCTGCAGCAACTTGTTGGCCTTCTCGTCATTGCGGCCGACAATATCCTTGTAGGCGGCGTTGAGCTTGGCATCGGCCGCCTGATAATCGGCATTGGCGCAGATATTCATCATCGACTGGCTGTCGTCGCTGCGATCGCAGTCCTCGGCCCATGCAGCCGGAACCGTCGCGATGAGGACAAGGCATGCGGGCAGAAAGAGACGGCGCATGATAAGACTCCGTTTCGCTGAGAGCATCTGCAACCTAGAGGAATCGCTTGGCGTCGCAGAAATGCGGCTAAACAAATAGACATAACCGGAGGGGACCTATGTCCCGCTCTGGCGTGGCCCGCAACATTCCAGCCGCCTCTGAGTCGCGCAATGCCGCGCGTTACCTATGGCGAATATTTGATCAGCGCACCATTTGCGGCATAAGAGCCGCCCGCTTGCGGTTGACACGGGCAAGGCTCCTCGTTTATGAGCCACGCAAGTTCAAGGCGCGCTTTTTTCGGGCGCGCCTTTAAAATTCGGCCCGGGACCGGGCCCCCGACCGAACAGGCAAGACCATGAAGATCAAGAACTCGCTCAAGGCGCTCAAGGCGCGTCACCGCGACAACCGGCTGGTTCGCCGCAAGGGACGCATCTACATCATCAACAAGACCGCTCCGCGCTACAAGGCGCGCCAGGGCTGAGACTTGCGCGCGGCGCTAAGCGCCGCGCCGCTGATGTCGACTGCCGGTTCGCCGGACCCTCACGCTAAAATCATTTTGACGATCCGCCGTCCGGGACTAGATTCCGGACATGCGGATTCTTTTTGCATTCTTCATTGCCCTCGTCCTTTCCGGAACGACCTTGCCCGCTTCGGCGCAGGATGAGGCCACGCCGCCCGCCGCTTCGCCGCCGCCCGCCATCACGCCTCCGCCGGTCGCCTCGACTAGGCAGGGACGGCTCGACCAGCTCTTTGCCGATCTCAGACGCGAGCGCAACGAGAAGGCCGCCGAACGCATCGCCGGCCGCATCTGGAATGAGTGGAACCAGTCCGGCAGCGCCTCGATCGACCTGATGATGCGATGGGCGCAAAGGGCGGCGGAAGACCAGAAATTCGACGTCGCGCTCGATTTCCTCGATCAGGTGGTGACCTTGCAGCCCGATTATGCCGAAGGCTGGAACCGCCGCGCTACCGTGCATTTCCTGATGAAGAACTATGGAAAGTCGATGTCGGACATCGACCACACGCTGCGGCTCGAACCGCGCCATTTCGGCGCGCTGTCCGGTCTCGCGCAGATCATGGCCGAGACCGGCCACAAGCAGTCGGCGCTGGAAGCCTGGCAGAAGGTGCTCACCATCTATCCGATGATGCGCAGCGCCCAGGGCCAGGTCTCGACGCTGTCGGAAGACCTGGCCGGCGAGGGCATTTGAGGGGCAGCTCTTCGTCATCCTCGGGCTTGACCCAACGACCATGCCGTGACTTTCCGCGCCGCGACGGTGGTGCAGACCTCTGCTCCCCTGCAGCCGTCGCGCAAGGTGACGGCGTGGATGCCAGCGGCTTCGCGACGGAGCTTCGCTCCTGCTTCGTCCTGACGTTGACAGGCCGGCCAAGCTGAACATTTGCGATACTCCACCGAAGCGGGCAATAATTTGGGCTGGCAGCAGGCCGCCAGCTCGCCAAACTCGCCGTGCTCCTAAACTAAATCCACTCGCCCGTACTTTCCGCATGGACCTCATCTGCCTCGCGCTCCTCCCCCTCGTTGCCTTCCTCATCGCCCTTGCCGGCATTACCCGCGCCGGCGTCTGGCTGATCGAGCGCCGCAATCCGCCGATCGGCGCATTCGCCGACATCGATGGTGCCCGCATCCATTATGTCCACGTCCCCGCCGCCGGCGCCGATCTGCCGCCTGTCGTCTTCATCCATGGCGCCAGTGCCAATCTCAAGGACCAGATGCTGCCGCTGAGGCCTTTGCTCGAGGGCCGCGCCGAGCTGCTGTTCCTCGACCGACCGGGCTTCGGCTGGTCGGAGCGCGGCGACAACGAAACGCTGGCGGCGCAGGCCGACACTGTCGCCGCGTTGATGGATCGGCTCGGCATCGCAAGGGCGATCATCATAGGCCATTCCTTCGGCGGCGCGGTCACAACCGCCTTCGCGCGCCAGCATCCGCAAAAGACGCTCGGCCTCGTCTTCCTGGCGCCCGTGAGCCATCCGTGGCCGGGCGGCGCGACCGCCTGGTATTACAAATTGACGGCTGTTCCGGTGGTCGGCTGGCTGTTTTCCGAGACCATTGCTTACGCGGCGGGCATGCTGCGGATCGGCAATGCCACGGCCTGCGTGTTTTCACCGAACAATGTGCCGAAGGGCTATATCGGCAAGGCTTCCATTCCGCTTGTTCTGAGGCCGCCTGCCTTCCGCGCCAACGCCCGCGATGTGGCCCGACTTTACGATTATGTGCGCGCTGCCTCGCCTGGCTACCGTGAGATCAAGGCGCCGACCTTGGTCATCTCCGGCGATCGCGACAAGGTGGTCTATGCCACGGTCCATTCCGTCGGCCTCGAACACGACATTCCCGGCGCCGAGCTGGTCTGGGTCGCGAATCTCGGCCACAAGCCCGACTGGATCGCCCCCGACCTCGTCGTCGGCGCCATCGAAAGGGCGGCCGGCGCGCCGGTCGACTTGCAGTCGATGGCGAGTGTTGTGGAAAGCCGGATCGCCGGCGACGCGCAAGGCGCTGACAGGTACCCGGAACTGAAGGTGCCGGACGCCGAGCTGGCGCCGGGCTAAGCTCGGGACCGGAAGGTGTCGAGATTCAAATTAGGCCGAGCCGAGCAGAGCGGATTCCCAGAACCGGAGCGGAGCGACTTGACCACATGAGCCCCGGAAGCGCAGGAAAGGCGCGCCTCACAGGCCGGTCCCACCTGAATACGGGCATACCTTAGTGCGTCTCTGAGCCGACATAGGCGATGCGCAGCATGTTGGTGGAGCCGGGCGTCCTCAGC
>NZ_RZSR01000560.1:0-3992 GCF_004023265.1 Mesorhizobium sp. M1A.F.Ca.IN.020.06.1.1 | reverse complement strand
GCCTCATAGAGCCGCCTTCGACCCGTTGGTGTCAGATCCTTTTCAAGGCGATTGGCGACCAGCAGGTACCGCATCTCCGCCGGTCCGAGCAAACGCTGAACGCTACGGCCGACACGCCGCTGTCGAGCCCGGATGACGCCCTTGTCGACGGCCTTATTGAGAGACGTCGGAGAGCGATTCAGCACATAGCCGGCTTCAGTCAGTGTCAATGCTTCCGCGGTAGACATTCGCACCTCCATATCTATAATCAATCCCCAAAATAGGGATGGATTACGACAAGCGCAAGGCGGAAGCACGGGCGTCCAGATTCAATCTTCCGGCGGTTTCGCGACGAGGGTACAGAGCAGGCTGGGCTGAACGGGGCGCAACATGGTGGAGGTGTCGCGGGGATCGGAATGGCACAGGTGGGAGCCGCATATTCACGCGCCGGGTACTGTCCTTGAGGATAGATTTCCGGCCGGCGGTTGGGAACAGTACCTGACAGCTCTGGAATCGGCTGTGCCGAAACTGCGCGCCATAGGGGTGACCGACTATTGCGTCACCCGGTCCTACGAACGAGTTCGAGCGCACAAGGACAACGGCCGCCTGCCCGACTGCGATCTCCTATTCCCGAACATCGAGCTGCGGCTGAACACCGGAACGGTCAAAGGCAATTTCGTCAATATCCACCTCCTGGCATGTCCCGACGATCCGAACCACGTCACCGAGCTCAACAGGTTCCTCGCCCAACTTAGCTTTGGAGCGTTCAACGACAAATTTGCCTGTACGCCGTCCGATCTCATCCGCCTCGGCCGCCGCTCTGATCCAACCAAGACCGACGACGAGGATGCGCTTCGGCATGGCTGTACCCAGTTCAAGGTCTCTCTCGACAATCTCATCGATGCACATCGCAGCATAGAATGGGCCGGGGACAACATTCTCATCGCGGTTTCAGGAAATGCCGATGGAACGTCCGGCGTCAAAGAAGCGGCAGATGCCACGCTCCGCGAAGAGATCGAAAAGGCTGCCCACGCCATCTTCGCCAGCAGTCTGAAACAAAGGGACTTCTGGCTAGGTCACGGCAAAGCCAGCGTCAGCGAGCTGCGCGACCGGTATGGCGGCTGCAAACCTTGCATCTGGGGATCGGACGCGCATGAACTGGCGCGGGTTGCGAAACCTGCGGAAGACCGCTTCTGCTGGATCAAGGGCGTGCCGAGCTTCGATACGTTGCGGCAGGCCTATCTAGATCCCGAACGCGCTTACGTGGCCCCCGAGCCACCGTCATGGGCCGCACCGTCCCAGATTATCGACGAGGTGACAGTTTCCGGTGCGCCGTGGGCGAAGACCCCCAGACTGAAACTCAATCCCGGCCTGGTCGCGGTCATCGGCGCCCGCGGATCCGGAAAGACCGCTCTCGCGGATATCATCGCGGCAGGCTGTGACTCCTATGAACCATCGGATGAGCGCCCGTCCTTCCTCGGCCGAGCCGCCGAGCACCTCGCCGGCGCGCGTGTTACATTGAAGTGGGGAAGTGGTGATCCCAAGACAGCGTCTCTCGACTCGCCGGTGAACTGGTCATCCGAGGCTTATCCGCGAGCGCGATACCTTTCGCAGCAATTCGTCGAGACTCTCTGCTCGATCGAGGGCATGCCCACACTCATCAAGGAGATCGAACGGGTCATCTTCGAGGCTCATCCTTCGATCGACCGCGACGGCGCCGTCGACTTTGAAGAACTCCTCGAACTCCGCGCACGGGAATATCGCGATACGCGCGAGCGCGAGGAGGCGGCGCTGGCGACAATCTCGGAGCAGATCGGTGCTGAGATCGAGAAGACGCGGCAGGTCGGTTCGTTGAAGTCGCAGATGGAGGAAAAGAAGAAGCTGATTGCGCGATATGAAGGCGATCGCAAGAACCTCCTGCCAAAGCGGCCGAACAAAGCAGCGGAGCGGCTCCAGGAGATCATTGCGGCCGCAGAGACCGTGCGTGGATACATCCGGTACTTCGCCAACCAGCAAGCTGCCGTCGTTGGCGTCAGGAATGAGGTCCAGGACCTGAGACAGAACAAGGCTCCCGAAGTTCTGCGGTCCATGCAGGATCGCCACCAACGCGCTGGACTCGAGAGTGACGACTGGAAGCGTTTCCTCCTCACCTATTCGGGCAATGTGGATGAATCGGTAAGTAAGAAAACGGCCGAGGCGCAGCGCGGAATGTCGTCATGGCGTGGTACCGCGCCAACGGCGCCCGTTGACGCCGACGGATCGTTTCTTCGCAACACCGATGAACCGGCAAAAATGCCGCTCGCCGTTCTTGAGGCGGAGATCGCGCGCCTCGAAAAGCTGGTCACTGCTGACAAAGAGACGGCCAGCAAGCTGTCCGCTGTGACGAAACGAATTGCCGAGGAAAACACCGCACTCGAGCGGCTAACCGAGAAGCTCAAGGATTGTGAGGGCGCGCGCGAAAGAGCTGACGCGCTCGTCGTCGAACGCGAGCAGGGATACGTTCGGGTTTTCGACGCTGTCGTTTCGGAAGAGCGCGTCCTCAACGAGCTCTATGCACCGTTGATGAAACGCCTGAAAGCTGCGGGCGGCACATTGGCGAAGCTCTCATTCTCGGTCACGCGCGTGGCGAATGTCCGGGCGTGGGCGAAGCGCGGCGAGGATGATTTGTTCGATCTGCGCGGCGGGCCTTTCAAGGGGATAGGCTCGCTCGAACGGGAAGCGAACGCGATGCTGGCCCCCGCGTGGACGACCCGGGACGCCGCCACGGTCTCTAAGGCAATGCAGGCCTTCCGGGACAAGCATCAGGAAGCCTTGCTCGACAAGGCCCCATACCCGCGATCCGATCAGGCGAACTATCGTCCGTGGTCGCGTCGCTTCGCGCAATGGCTCTACAGCACGGACCACATTTCGATCGAGTATGGGATCCGATACGACGGCATCGATATCAGGAAGCTCTCGCCCGGAACCCGCGGCATCGTCCTCGTTCTCCTGTATCTGGCCCTCGACGACGCCGATGACAGGCCGCTGATCATCGATCAGCCGGAGGAGAATCTCGACCCGAAATCCATCTATGACGAGCTCGTGCCGCTATTTCTCGCCGCGAAACGCAAACGGCAGGTGATCATGGTGACGCACAACGCAAACCTGGTCATCAATATTGACGCCGATCAGATCATCGTCGCTGAAGTGGGTGCGCACAGCGCCGAGGGCTTGCCGCCGATCACCTATAGCGCTGGCGGTCTCGAAGAGGCCCGCATCCGCAAGATCGCCTGCGACATACTCGAAGGCGGAGAACTTGCGTTCAAGGATCGGGCTCGCCGCTTGCGGATCGCGCTGGCGCGCTAGCGTGACCCACAACGAGTCGATCAGGGCATTAGCGGGAGAATTTCCCGGCAACGCTGTCTGCGTTCGCTGTTGCATTAAGCCATTCAAGCTCATCCAGCCATTTCGCGGTCGCAAACCGGTTGACCACGAACTGATAGCTGATCCAAAGCCCACCCCACTGCGGTAGCAGATTTGTATTGATAGTCGACGTGACCGGCGAATACTTCAACGCGAGATCGCCAGAGCACTCACCCTTTTCCTGATTTATTCCCTCCAGCCAGGCACGATGTTTCTCGGTCGCGAATTTGGAAACGATGAACTCGCCGCCCTGCATGAGGCCAACGACCTCGAAAATCCCCTTGCCGAAGTGCTGATACATTGGAATGTCGTCATCTGGCCCCGAGCGGCCTATGACCAAGCCGCCCGGACGCGCATCGAGCATGCGTCCCTGCTCGAGCTCGACGAAGAATTCCTCAAACGTCAGGCGATGAAGGGCCGGGGCTAAACAGCCCGGGCACGTTTCCGCACTGAGCGGAATCGAAGCACCACATGTCTGGCAACCCGTTTCCGATCCGATTTCCAGCCGAAACTCTGCCATCTCGCCCAACCGCTTTGACCATACATCCCTTCATTTCTGAGTCGGATCGGATCGCCAACCGGATTTGAAGCTGCTGGCGATCGCACTGGGC
>NZ_RZSR01000559.1:0-3992 GCF_004023265.1 Mesorhizobium sp. M1A.F.Ca.IN.020.06.1.1 | reverse complement strand
GTGCAGAATTCCGCACCGCGGCATTCGTCGGAAGCGCCGCGACATAGATCCTGGGTCAAACCGAGGAGACGAAGCTGTTTATTCCCGCCGCAACAGCTTCTCCAACTCGCCCGCATCCGTAACCGCCGGCAGGCATGTCTGTCCGCTGCAGAACCAGGCTCCCGGCTTGTCCGTCGGCGGCAGTACGCCGCCCGGCAAAAGCGGTTGATTCGCTTCCGTACCGATGGGCAGTACGACATCGACCCGGCGTGGATCGGAACTTCGATTCGCCACCGGAACAAGGCTTGAGGAATCAAGCTTGTCTATGATGACGAGCTTCAGCGGTTCGAGCGCCAGCGCGCACGCGTTGATGATGCCGGCCTGGCCGTAGGCTTGCTGCGCGGCGCGACCCATGGCGTGTTCGGCTGTCGTCCATGCCTTTGCCCAAAGATCGTGATCGCCGGTAAGGGACGAGAGCCGGACCAGCGCCTCGACGATCTGGCCGGTGGCGGAGGGGATTGCCTCATCGACATCGCCGCGGATACGGATCGGCACATCGACGCTGTCGGACGCCGTCAGATAATAGCCGGTCTTTTCAGGATCCTGATGCCAGCGGTCGAGCCGATCGATGAACTGCCGGGCATGGTCCATATAGGCAGAACTGCCGGTTGCCTCGAACAGCGCGATCGCCGCGTTGGTCATGGCGGCATAGTCGCTCGACAGCGCCGGGAAAAGCTTCTTGTCGCCGAGCATCGAATGCGGCAGGCGGCCGTCCTTGCTGGCTTCGACGATGTGGGCGAAGGCCTTGACGGCGGCGTCCACCCAGTCGGCTCGCCCGAAGGAGCGGCCCGCTTCCGCGAGGGCCGCAATCATCAATCCGTTCCAATCGGTAAGCGCCTTGGCGTCGCGGCCGGGCCTGACGCGATTTTCTCTGGCAGCTAGCAATTTCGCCTTCAGCGCTGCGAGCTGAGCGTCATCGCTGATCCCCTGGCGCTGCTGTGCCTCGCTGTGGCGGATGATGGGCTTGCCTTCCCAGCCATGCGGAGCGGCGAGCTCGAAATATTGGAAGAAGCGAGCGGAATCAGCACCGAGTGCGGCTTCAACCTCTTCCGCGCTCCAGGTGTAGAACAACCCCTCCGCGCCTTCGCTATCGGCATCGAGGCTGGCGGCGAAGGCGCCGCCCTCGACGCGCATTTCCCGCAGCAGCCAGGCCACGGTTTCCTCGATTCGCTTGCGAAACAACTCATTGCCTGTTGCCGCGAAGGCCCAATTGCACATGCGGATGAGCTGGGCGTTGTCGTAAAGCATCTTCTCGAAATGCGGGACCAGCCATTCGGCATCGGTCGAGTAACGGCTGAGACCGCCGCCGACATGGTCGTAGATGCCGCCGGCGAGCATTTTTTGCAGGCTGATGAGCACGGCGTCGCGATGGGCGGTCTGGCCGTCGCGCAGCCAGGACAGCCACAGACTGTGCATGAAGGGCGCGTTGGGGAATTTCGGCGCGCCGCGCAAGCCGCCGAGATCGCCGTCGACCATGTCCTCGATGCGGCCGGCGAGATCGGCAAGCGTGCCGCGGTCGAGCACCGCCTTTCCCTTCGCGCCGGCCAGCCGCTGCTCGACATGGGTGGTCAGCGCGTCGGCGCTTTGGCCAAGGCTCTCCTGCTTCTCGCGCCAGGCCTTGTCGACCGCCTCCAGCACCTGGACAAAGCCCGGCCGTCCATAGCGCGCCTCGCGCGGGAAATAGGTGCCGCCCCAGAAAGGCTTGCCATCGGGGGTGAGGAACATGGTCAGCGGCCAGCCGCCCTGCTCGCCCATGGCATGGAGTGCCGCCATGTAGATCTGGTCGATATCCGGGCGCTCCTCGCGATCGACCTTGATATTGACGAAGAGGCGGTTCATGACGGCGGCGACGGCATCGTTCTCGAAGCTTTCATGGGCCATGACATGGCACCAGTGGCAGGCGGCATAGCCGATGGACAGCAGGATCGGCCGTCCGAGTTCCTTCGCCTCGGCAAGGGCGTCCGGCGACCAGCCCCGCCAATGCACGGGATTGTCGCTGTGCTGCTGCAGATAGGGGCTGGCCTCTTCGGCAAGCAGGTTTCGCGCGGGCAAGGTCACAATGAGCGGCTCGGCTTCGTTGATGAGCAGGCAATTCCGGGAAAGCTACGGCTGACGTCCGGAACGGCGCCTGAAACAAGATACCTAGGGTGGTTCGGCAGGTCGGGCAAATGGCAACCTCGAAGGAATCTATCGTAGCGCTTTCGAGCGGTCGCCTGCCCGCCGGCATCGCCGTGATCCGCATCTCCGGCCCGAAGACTCGATTCGTACTCGAAACGATTGCCGGCGGCGGTATTAAGGATCGCTTTGCCACTTTGCGCAAGCTGATGGCACCGGACGGTTCGGTCATCGATCACGGGCTTGTCGTGTTCTTTCCCGGACCTAGCAGCTTCACCGGCGAGGACGTTGGCGAGTTCCATGTACACGGCAGCCGCGCCGTTGCGGCAAAAATGCTGGAAACGCTCACCGGCTTTGCCGGCGTCAGACATGCCCAGCCTGGCGAATTCACGCGGCGCGCCTTTCTCAACGGCAAGCTCGATCTGGTCGAGACCGAGGCGCTGGCGGACCTCGTCAATGCCGAGACGGAGGCGCAGCGACGCTTTGCCGTGCGTAACGCCGAGGGCGCGCAGAGCGAGCTCTATTCGGGGTGGCGCCGGCGGTTGATCCATGCCCGGGCAATGATCGAGGCGGAAATCGACTTCGCTGAGGAGGAGGATGTGCCGGGTTCGGTCTCGAAGGCGGTCTGGACCGATGTGGCGGCGATGGCCGACGAGATCGAACGCCATATTCAGGGGTTCAAGGCGGCCGAGATCATTCGCGATGGCTTCGAGGTCGTCATCCTCGGCGCGCCGAATGCCGGCAAGTCCAGTCTGTTCAACGCCCTGGCCCAACGCGAGGCGGCAATCGTCACCGACGAGCCGGGCACCACGCGCGACCTGCTGGAGGTGGTGCTGGACCTCCACGGGATGAGAGTTCGGGTCGTCGATACGGCAGGCCTGCGCGAGGCCGCCGGCAAGGTGGAGACGATCGGCATCGAACGAGCGCGTGCCAAGGCCGGTGGCGCGGACCTGGTTTTGCTGCTGGAGGATATGGTCGATCCACAGCCCGTCGGCGCGGTTCCGACAGGTGTTCCGCTCCTGAGGATCGGGACCAAAACCGATCTCATGGGAGCGCGTAGAGGGGCCTATGATGTGGCCATCTCTTCCAAGGAAGGTACCGGAATTTCGGAACTGCTGGACGAGATTGCGGGTCGCGCCGCTGCCGCAGTCGGAGGGGCCGGTGAGATCTTGCCGTCGAGGCTCCGCCATATCGAGCTGCTGGAGGAGGCGAAGGATTTTCTCTCGGCGGCGCTGTCGGGGCAAAGCCTGGAGCTGCGCGCGGAAGAGTTGCGGGTGGCCACGGACCGGCTTGGGCGTATTATCGGCGCCGTCGATGTCGAGGATATGCTCGACGTCATCTTTTCGCAGTTCTGCATTGGCAAGTGATTCACGTGAAACGCGGGGCGGTTGCGGGCGGATGATTCACGTGAAACAGCGACAGGATGTTGGCGGATGGGTGTTTCACGTGAAACGAGTCCGGCTCCAGACGCGTGGCGTGCCAATAGATCAAGGGCCAAACGGCGCTGCCCCTCATTGCCTGCCTCGTAGAAGGCGAGGACGGCTGGCCACTAAAGCAACAGCGCTGATTCGCAGCGCTTGAGAAGTGAAAAATCGTCCGTGGGATAAGCGCCTTCCTTCCTTCGGGACGAGGTCGGACAGGCAGACTACTGCACGCAGCCCATTCCCGGCGATCACCTCCGCAACGGACTGCTCCTTGACAGCGGAGGCTGGCGGGGACATGTGTCAAAGCATCTCTGAAACGGATTCTTGCAATGACCGATCACTATGACGTGGTGGTGGTGGGCGGCGGCCATGCCGGATGCGAAGCGGCGGGCGCGGCTGCGCGCGCCGGCGCCC
>NZ_RZSR01000558.1:0-3995 GCF_004023265.1 Mesorhizobium sp. M1A.F.Ca.IN.020.06.1.1 | reverse complement strand
GGCGAAAGAAAGGAAGCGCGAACACGACTGCGGAACGAAGGTTAGACGGCGAGCCTGCGAGCCGTCGTCTGCGGGCCCGCAAGCGATGCGAGGATCGCCTCGTAGGGCGCCAGCGTGCCCACGGGGCCGACCGCCGTCAGCGTCGGTTTGGTCGAGAACAGCCGCGAGGAGAGATCGGTCAGCCGCTCGACCGTCAGCGCCGCCAGCCGCTCCATCAACTCCTCCTTGGCGATCGGCCGCCCGAACAGCAGCAACTGCCTGGCTATCTGCGAGGCGCGGCTTGCCGGGCTTTCGGCCGACATGATGAGGCCGGCCCGATATTGCGCGCGTGCGCGGTCGAGCTCATCCTGCTGGATGCTTTCCCCGGCCTTCTGCAATTCGTCGATGATGACCGGCACCAGCTTGGCGATATCACTCTGTCCGGTCGCCGCATGCACACCGAAAATGCCGGTGTCGGAAAAGCCCCAGTGGAAGGCATAGACCGAATAGCACAGGCCGCGCTTCTCGCGCACTTCCTGGAACAGCCTCGACGACATGCCGCCGCCGAGGATCATCGACAGCACCTGCGAGGCGTAGAAGTCGCGCACATGGTAGGCGCGGCCCTCGAAGCCGAGCACGATCTGCGCATCCATCAGGTCGCGGTCCTCGCGGAAGTCGCCGCCGACATACTGCGCATATTGCGGGATGTTGCTGGTGGCCTTGGCGCGGAAGCCGCCAAGCTGTCTTTCCACCTCGCGCACGAAATTGTCGTGCTTGATGTCGCCGGCGGCCACGATCACCATGCGCTCGGCGCCATATTGCCGTTCGATGAAATCGTGCAGCTGCCTGGAGGTGAAGGATTTGACCGTCTCCGGCGTGCCGAGGATCGAGCGGCCGATGGTCTGGTGGCGGAAGGCGGTTTCGGTGAAACGGTCGAAGACGATGTCGTCGGGCGTGTCGTGCGCGGCGCCGATCTCCTGCAGGATCACATGCTGCTCGCGCTCCAGTTCCTCCGGATCGAACTCCGATTCCTGCAGGATGTCGGCCAGGATGTCGACCGCGAGCGGCACGTCGGCGGAAAGCACCCTGGCATAGTAGGAGGTCGTCTCGACGCTGGTGGCGGCGTTGATCTCGCCGCCGACATTCTCGATTTCAGAGGCGATCTCGAAGGCGCTGCGCCGTTTCGTTCCCTTGAAAGCCATGTGCTCGAGCAGATGGGCCATGCCGTGTTCTTCATCGCGCTCATTGCGTGCGCCCGACTTGACCCAGGCGCCAAGGGCAACGGATTCGAGGCTTGGAAGGGTTTCGGTGGCGACCGTCAGGCCGTTCGACAGACGGCTTACCTCAACACCCATATGGCAACTACTCCCTAACGGGCCGCCCGCGTGTGGCGGCTCACGTATTCTTCCACCATTTTCAGCTCGGATGGAAGTATGGTGTACTTTTCGTCGGCTGTCATCAAGCCGGCGAGCCAGGCAGGCAGCGCTGGCGTAACGCCGCTGGGGGCCTCGACCGCCGCCGGGAATTTGGCCGGATGCGCGGTGCCGAGAACCACCATGGGCACGGCGCCCGACATATGGCCGGTCGCAACGTGCATAGCGGCGGCCGTGTGCGGATCGAGCAGATAGCTGCTCGCTTCAAGCGTCTGGCGGATGGTTGCCGCGACCTCGTCGACGCTGGCGCGGCCGGCGTCGAACTCCGCACGCATCCTCGCCATTTCGCCCGCTTCGACGGTAAAGGCGCCGGACTGCTTCAGCCCGTTCATGTAGCGCCTGACCGTCGCGGCATCCCGGCCCGCCGCCTCGAACAGCAGGCGCTCGAAGTTCGAGGACACCTGGATGTCCATCGACGGCGAGGTGGTGGCGAACACGCCCTTGGTGCGATATTCGCCGCTTGCAAGCGTGCGCGCCAATATGTCGTTGTCGTTGGTGGCGATGATCAGCCGCTCGACCGGCAGTCCCATTCGCTTGGCGGCATAACCGGCGAAAATATCGCCGAAATTGCCGGTCGGCACGGTGAATGACACCGGCCGGTCGGGCGCGCCCAGCGACAGCGCCGAGGAGAAGTAATAGACTATCTGGGCCATGATGCGGGCCCAGTTGATCGAATTGACACCCGACAGCGACACCCTGTCGCGGAAGCCGTGGTCGTTGAACATATCCTTCACCAGGCCCTGGCAATCGTCGAAATTGCCTTCGATCGACAGCGCGTGCACGTTCGCGGCGCTCGACGTCGTCATCTGCCGCTGCTGCACCGGCGAGACCTTGCCGTTGGGGAAAAGGATGAAGATATCGGTGCGGTCGCGGCCGGCGAAGGCGTCTATTGCCGCCCCTCCGGTGTCGCCGGAGGTGGCGCCGACGATGGTCGCGCGGTTGCCCCGTTCGGCCAGCACATGGTCCATCAGCCGCGCGAGCAGCTGCATCGCCACGTCCTTGAAGGCCAGCGTCGGGCCGTGGAAGAGCTCGAGGATGAAGGTGTTTTTGCCCGTCTGCACCAGCGGGCAGACCGCATCGTGCCGGAAAGTCGCGTAGGCTTCACGCACCAGCCGTTCGAAGACGGGTGCGGCGATCTCGCCGCCGAGGAAGGGTGTCAAGACGCGGATGGCAAGATCGGGATAGGCGAGGCCGCGCATGGCGCGAATATCGGCGGACGAGAACTGCGGCCATTCGCGCGGCAGGTAAAGCCCGCCGTCGCGCGCCAGTCCGGCCAGCACCGCGTCCGAAAATCCAAGCACGGGCGCATCCCCGCGGGTACTCACATATTGCATCGTCAAGAACCCATTGCTGCCGGCCGCGTCATCCACGGCAAATTGGTTAATTTTCCGAGCCGGCTCAGTCGCATTTTCGCCGCGGCGTTGATATACGTCACCGGCTTTGTGAGAGGGAAGTGCAGTTCATGAGGTTTTATTCGGTCAACCGCCGTGTTGTCGCGGGTCTTGCGCTCACCGGCTTTATGCTTGCCGCCGCAGGCTGCCAATCGAGCGACAATGGCATTTTGAACTTCGGCTTCAGCAAGAAGGACCCGACCGCGCCGCCACCGCCGCAGGACCCCAAGGTGCTTGCCAGCCAGTTGCGCGCCTACTGCCCGAAAGTGACGCTGCGCGACGGCACCGCCTTCTTCAATACCTATGCTAAGGGCGCCGCCGCCAAGACGAAGAAAAAGAAAGTCGATGCCGCGGCGGACGCTGAAGCCGAGGCAGCCGCAGCCGCACAGACCGGACCGAACGGTCAACCCGTCGACCCCAATCGCGATCCCGCCAAGATCATTTACCAGGCCTCGATCACCGACGTGACGCGCGACTGCACTCACGAAAACGGCCAGCTGACGATGAAGATCGCGGTGGCCGGCAAGGTCGTGCCGGGACCGCTGTTCACGCCCGGTACCGTGACGATGCCGATCCGCATCGCGGTCCAACATGGGCCTGACGTGCTCTATTCGCAGCTTCATCAGTATCAGGTGCAGGTCACCGATCCGTCTGCCGCGACGCAGTTCGTCTTCACCGACACCAACGTCGTAGTGCCGGAGCCGACCGCCCGCGACTACCAAGCCTATGCCGGCTATGACGAGAACGCGCCGGCAGCGACGGACAAGTCCAAGGCCAAGAGGAAGAAGCGCGTCGCCGCGGCGGCGACAAACTGATCTGGTTCGCCGCCAATCGCGCTTCCGCGGTTAAGCGTCCTCCGACCACTCCGACAATGCCGCAATCGTGCTGCCGAGTTCCGCCAAACGGCGGATGACGGTTTCGGCGCCCGCTTCGGTCAGCGAGTCGGCATGGCCGCGATAGCTGTGCCCCGCGCCGGTGAAGCCGATGACGCGCATGCCCGCCGTCCTGGCGCCGGTGACGCCGTGCACCGAATCCTCGATGACGAAAGTGTTCTTCGGGTTGGCGCCGAGCTGTTCGGCGGCATAGAGGAACACGTCCGGTGCCGGCTTGGTCTTCTTGCCGGGGATGTCGAGCCCCGAAAAGATGCGGCCGGCGAAGAAGGGCAGCAGGCGCACCTTTTCAAGCATGAACT
>NZ_RZSR01000557.1:0-4013 GCF_004023265.1 Mesorhizobium sp. M1A.F.Ca.IN.020.06.1.1 | reverse complement strand
CCATCTATGTCCAGATCCAGGCGTCGGGCACCTGGGTTCCGCCGTTCACCTTCGGCGTCTTCCCGGGCAATAGCGCGCTCAGCCATCAGCAGGTGGTCCGTGTCCGCTAAGCAAAAAACCAGGCTGTTTGCCAGCAACGCCTCTGGCGGCGCCGCGATCGAGTTCGCGCTGATCGTGCCTTTCCTGATCATGCTTCTGTTCGGCATCTTCGCCTTCGGCTGGTCGATGAACAACGAGTCCAGCGTGCGCTATGCGCTCGAGGCCTCGGCGCGCTCGCTGCAGCTTGACAGGACGATGACCCAGGCTCAGATCCAGGCGATCGCGACGCAGAAACTACAGGCGCTTGGCTTGCAGAACGTGACAGTTACGATCACCACCGACCCGCCGAGCGGCGGCTTCAAGATGGCGCATGTCAGCGCCAGCTATGCCTTCGTCATCAACTTTCCCTATTTCAGCGATTTTCCGATCAATTACTCGACCACTGTCACCGTGCCGCTGATCAACAGCTGAAGCACGTCTCCCCAAAGTGGGACTTCGTTTCGGGTCAAAGCCAGGGCTAAGCTTAACAAGCTGTGTGGGCCGAAAGATTGCGACACGCTTCAGGGCATGCCGAGGAAGAATATATAAGTATATATCTGGGATTGGCCGCAAAGCGGGATAAGAACACCTCGGTAGCGCGCCCCAAGCGCTGGTGGCATCACCGCTCCCGCGGGTTGCCCGAAACGATGCCGCGCACGTCCGAAAATCGCCTTTATAAACAGGCGTCTTGTACTCCTCGACGGACGCTGGCCGCATAGCGTTGGGCCCATGGTCCGACGGGAGGTGGGCCTTCATTGTTCCAGAGGGCGGACCTGGCCTTAGCCCATTTATTTACGCAATAATTTCAGCAAGTTAACAGGTGTTCAGCAGGATTTCCGGAGCTGCTTCTCGGGATACTCTCTTGCCGCCACCGAATTTGTTTAAAAGTTACTCCAAGCCGTTAGGGAAATCTCATATGACGCGATCTAGCGGTTGGGCATTGGTGGCGATTCACCTGCGGAGAAACATGATGACAATCCGGAAAACACTTTTGGCTTCGCTTGCCATTCTGGCGCTCGCGGCTGCTCCCGCACTCGCCGGAGCCGGCGGCAATGGCGGTGGCAACGGCAATGGCGGCAGCCATGGCGGCGGCAACGGCAATGGCGGCGGTAACGGCAATGGCGGCGGTAATGGCAACGGCGGTGGCAACGGCGGCGGCAAGGGCCAAAGCAGCAACAGCGGCGCCTCGCACGGCAAGTCGGCATCGGCAAAGGCCGCCAAGTCGCAGGTCGACGATGCAACCGATGACGACACGACGGACGATACCACTACGGCCGCCACCCCGAAGGAGAAGAACATCCATGCCAAGCTCGGCCGGCTGAACTCGCTCCAGCGCAACATCAATGCCTACATGAATTCCAAGAGCAAGAAGTTCGCGGGCATTCAGGCTTATGTGACCCAGGCCGCCGTAGCCCAGAACGCGCAGGCCAAGCTTGACGCGGCAAACGCGAAGCTGGCCGCCGACCAGGCCCAGCTCGGCACGCTCACCCAACAGCTCGCCGACCTCAATGCAACAGACACGACCAACATGACGGCCGAGGAAAAGGCGGCTTTCGATGCGCAGGTTGCCGACGTTCAGGCGCAGATCGACGCCCAGAACGCCGCGATCGCCGCTGACACCCAGGCGGTCACGGATGCCCAGGCTGCGGTGACCGCTAACCCTGCCCCCGATGACGCCACGCTCGACGCCGCCCTGCAGGACATGGCCAACAAGCCGGTCGATCAGGAGGTGACGGACTGGGCCAAGGACGTGCTGGCCGACAAGATCGACCAGGCGGCCGCGGCGACGTCCACGCCATAAGGCACACGCGGCGAACCTGCCGCAGTGGAGTGCATGCATGCCGCCGGGGCGACCCGGCGGCATTTTTGTTTGGCTTGACGGCAATGCATTCGCACACGGCAACAGACCAAGTGAGGCCAGGGGGAATTCTGGTTGCGGCGAGCAGAAACCCCACGCCGAGGCACAGGCGGAGTTCAAAAAAAGGCTCGCCCTTGAGGCGAGCCCAAAAGTAGCAAAAGCCGAGGTGGTCAGACGGCTTCTACCCGCGTCCGAAGGTTAACATGCGGGGGTGTACCGACCGAATAACATTAGTTAAGGAATAGCTAAAAATCCCTCGGCGTCCGCACCGCTGGAAGCCTTTCGTCGGTTTTGGTCGGCGTTGTGCCACGTGTTTGAAACGGTGGCAGAACCGACGGCGGTGACGCAGACCGGGTAGTCGAAAATCGGCGCGCCGAAAACGAGTTTGACCGGGAGCTGCGTGGTCAGCTCCCGGCCCCCGGTTGCCACCCCCGAGATCTCGCTGTGAATGTCGTACTACGATATAAAAGCCGGCGTTGGAATGGGAACGGGCAATTTCTTTTGCGAGCCGCCCTGCATTGGGGAAAACAACTGCAGGCCCGGGAGCGCTGCCCCGCCGCCGCCGACATTGCGAGTCTTTTTGCCTCGCCTGACGCTGTGCGCAATGCACACCAAAACGTCGCTGTCGTGTGGCTAATATGCATTGCGGTGTGTAGACTTAGCGGGTGAGGGATTTCACAGGGCATTGGGAGGACAACAAAATGCCACGGGTTTCGGAGCTTTTCTTCAAGACGGCCATCGTCTTTCTCATCCTGGGCATAGCCGCCGGGCTGCAGATGGCGATTTCGGGCGACCACGGCGCCTTCCCGGCGCACGCCCACATCAACCTTCTCGGCTGGGTGACCAGCGCGATCTTCGGCGGTTACTACGCGCTCAATCCGGCCAAGGCCGAGCGCCGCATCGCCATGATCCACTACGGTCTCTACACGGTTGGCCTCGTGATCATGCTGCCGGCGCTCTACTGGATGCTGGCCGCAGGCCATCCGGAGATCGAGCCGGTCGTGGCGATCGGCTCGCTGATCGTCGCCGCCGCGGTGCTGACCTTTGCCTTCATCGTCTTCTCGTCCGCAGAGACGGTGCGCTCGGCCACGGTCGCTCCGGCGCAGTAACGGTGCACCCAACAGCGCGTCGCCTGAACCGGCCTAGTGCGACGCGCTCAATTGCTCGATCGCACGCGGCCAAGATCGGCCGAAGCGCCTCTTCGTGTCCTGTGTGGCGGAGCAGGGAGCGAAGCGACGCGGCGCAAACTGCAGGCCGTAAGCTCAGAGCGTTACGACGATGCAGGATTCTGCCGCGCTGCGTTCCTCGACGAGGTCACAGCGTGGGTTCTCGGGTCTTTGCTCCGCTTCGCGTCGCTACGCCCAACGATGACGGCGTTGGGGCTTCGGCCGGACGCTGAGCCGCCTTACGGCAGCAGCCTCGGGAACAGCCGCGAGATCAGCGCGTGGACGATGCCGTCGCGCTCGAAGGGACCGGGCAGCTTGGCGGGGGCGCCGGCGTCGCTCGCCTTGCTCTCGTCCGTGGCCCGGCCTTCGGCTTGCACGAGCCACAGCACGGCCACGAAGTAGCCTGCCTGCAGCACCACGCCCGCCAGGAACGTCCAGCCAAGCGACTGCCAGACGGACCCGGTGGACATGAAGGTCCAGCCGAGAACCACCAGAAGCGTTGCCGTCATTCCCACAAGAAACTGCGGAAAATACATTTGCCCAACCGAGCGCCGCGACCAGTTAGGCTCTTCGACGATCTCGCCCATTGCTCTACCCATTTTGACCCTTGCACCTTTTCCGCCAGGATCGCAAGACTTCACGCAGACCCCTTGCCATAGGTCTTAATTCCGGCCCGCCAAAGGACCTACGCCTGAGGAACCCAGCCGAGGCCGATTCCGTTCCCTCGCGGAACGATGATCAGGAGTAGCTAATGGCCGGCAGCGTGTACGAGGCGCGCTGGCTTGTTGCGCCTGCTTTTGGAGCGCGCATCGTCTTCGCCGCTTGCCGCAATGCTGCTGAGCTGACGCCCTCTGACGATCGCCGCAGTGCCCGCCCGCCGAGCACGTCCCTTCATCGGCGGGGGGCCGGGC
>NZ_RZSR01000556.1:0-4023 GCF_004023265.1 Mesorhizobium sp. M1A.F.Ca.IN.020.06.1.1 | reverse complement strand
ACAGACGCTATTCTTGCTCTGCACCGGTTCGCCTTCGAAGTAGGCGTGCACGCCGCCCGATGCCGAGCGCGTCATGAACACGTCCGCGTCGGGGCCGAGTTCGACGCCTTGCTCGGCCGCCAGGTTGCGCAGAGCGGCGATGCCATGCTTGCCGTCCTTCTCGTCGCAGTCGATGCAGATGACGCCGCTCTTTTCCGTGTCGAGGCCGATGTTGTAATCGGGGTTGGAATAGACCGGCTTGCCCTTGCGCGTCTCACCGATCAGCTTGCGCTCCGGGGACCAGAAGTCGGCGAGCCGATCAGGATCGTTCGTGGTCTTGTTCCACCAATCCTTGAAGGGCGGTATCTTCTTGTCAGGGAGCAGCGGACCAACGGACCAGCCGAGCCGCTTGGCGTACGCAACCGCGATTTGCAGCTTTGAAGCTTGAGCCCTTCCGTTCAAGCTATTATCATATTTATCGGACATTTTATTTTCTCGCGTTACATGGCCCGCCGCTTTTCCTCGGAGCGGCGGGCTTTCCTATTGGGAGGGGACTGGAAGCGCCGCGCCACCTCGGCGAGGTTGACGCCCGGAGCGGTACAGACATCGATCAACGGCGGCGAGGTGTCGGCAATGCGAACCGTGACGCCAGGTGCGATCTCGACGGCGCGGCCAGTAGCAGCCGCCTCTGCGGCGGCACGCCTGACAAGCTCACCGAAAGAGCCGCCGATGAAGTTGATGTCGGCGACGCACGACGGATCATCGGCGTATGCCGCGCCGGCAATAGCGTCACTCATGATGTTCTCGACGATGCGCGCGGTCATGCTGCCCTCCTGCCTCCCGGCACTACCAGCCGCCACACAAGCTTGCCTTTGCGATCATGGGCCAGCTCGATGAGGCCATCCCTTTGCAGGCGCCGTTTGGCGGCGACTACGTTCGTGGCGCGGTGGTCGGCCCGCCGTCCCTGGCGCAACGCCTCCGTGAGCCTGATCTGATGATCTGTGCGGGTCGCTAGGGTGTAGTGAAGCCAGGTCTCGGCGGCTTCAACCTCCGCCTCTGGGGGAGATGCAACCTGTTGTTTGATGATGGCGCTCATGACGCCACCTCGTCGGGCACGTCGTAAGCTGATATCTCCCAGGCCAAGAGATCGCTGGCGCGGTAGCGAATGCGCCCGCCGGGCAGCTTGATGGCCTTCGGACCTTTTCCCTTAGCCAGAAGATTGCGGAGAGATTGGGGGTGGTAGTTGTACCGCCTGGCGACTTGCTCAGTCGTCAAGAGCGGATCGAGTTCGAGCGCTTCCATAGCGGTCATGGCGCGGCTTTCCTTTCGGCCAGTTGGCCGGTTGGTGTTGCCGGCCAGGCAGACGCGCACGTTTGCGGGCGCGCACCTAGGCCGTAGTACTTCGACGCATTTGGGATTGATCCGAAAGAGGGCGTTCTTGGTATTGCACCCTTGGTCAGAGTTTTAGCCGGCCCGGTCGGATCATGCCGGGGTGTTCGCTATCTGACTAAATTTTGCACTATTAAATCACAGGTAGAGCGATTAAGTCAAGGATTATAATCCTACAGCAGAACAGCGGCTAGGCCATCTGGCTACGTGGCCGCCGCCGCATCGTTTAAACGGTCAGCTTGCCCGCATCGGTTCCAAGGCCGCGACGCGAGCCGCCCACACATTCAAGGCTGCCCGGCGCTCCGGCAGATAGCGAGCCCGGTTGTAGACGCCGGCCACGCCGGCCTTGGCCGCGCCGCTGACATGGTTCACGACCGCCTCGACCACGTGGGGAGCAATGCCAAGCTCATTCATCCCCGTGACCATCGTGCGCCGCAGGTCGTGGCCGGTCCAGTGCGGCAGGACAGGCCGCCCAAGAGCCGTGCAGAGCGCCGACACGCGGGCGTCGAGATGCCCCTTGGCCTTGCTGAAACCAGACACCGGCTCCTCGCCGCCGCTGCCCGAAAAGACAAATGGCAGACGTTCCACTTTACCGCCGTTCCGCTTCGCCGATGCGTCCGGTATCTCACGGACGGCGTCGGCTTGCATCTTACGCCTTTGCAGAATCGTGACGACAGCCGGTGACAGCGGCACTAGATGCGGCAGGCCGTTCTTGGTGCGGCTGCCCGGCAAGTCCCAAATCGGTTCCTTACCATCCAACTCGCGAAGCTCACTCCACATCATGCCGGCGACTTCGTTCCGCCGCTGACCGGTGAGAGCGAGCACCAGGAAGAAATCACGCCATAGATCGGCCAAGGGCGGCGCGTCGTTGAGGCCATACATTACGCGGAGTGTACCGTCGTCATCGCGGAGCACAGCCGCCACGACGGCCAATTCCTCGTCGGTCAGAGCGCGGTCGCGTTTCGTGTTGTCGTGGCGCATGCGCAACCGGTCAGTTGGCGCGCGGTCAATTAGGTTGCCGCGATCAGGATCAGCACACCAGTTGAAGAACACGCGAAGATAGGCGACTGCCTTGTTGCTAGCGGCGAAGTGCTCTTGAGCGTCGAGGTTGTCGAGGACCACCGTCACGTCGGCGCGGCTGATCGAGGCGAGCTGCCGTCCCCTCCAATCGGCCACGGCAGGGCCGACGAGGAACGTGCTGTAGTCGCGGTATGTGTTTGCGCTGATATGCGCCTTCCGATCAGCTAGGAACTTCTCCACGGCCTTGGCGAACGTGCTGGCCGCAGCCGTTGCCTCCTGCCGCTTCGCTTCAACGACGGGATCGGCCCCGCGTTCGGCAGTTGTCTTCCATTCTCTAGCCTTTTCACGGGCCTCAGCCAGCCCAAGCATGGGTGAAGGGCCATAACGACCAAGGGTCATGCGCTTAAGCTTGCCGCCCACGCGGTCGAAAACGAAGAACGTCTTCCGGCCTTTGGCGGTGACGCGGACACCGAAGGACGGCAACAGCGTGTCGAAATAGTCGACTTGGCCAGAGGTCGGCGGCTTGAGGGCGCGAATGGTCGCGTCGGCGAACTTGATTTTCGGCATGGTCCGCTACTCCAAGGTCAAAAAGGTAACAATAGGTAACAATATCACTGGTTATGCACAAGTATGCATATCGATCTATTTGAAACCAAAATTCGTCAAAACCACCTTTAAATCAGCTAGTTATGCCGAAATCGATTATGTCAAATTATTAACAATGATATCTCAACGCATCATTCGTAATGATGGGGTCGCGTGTTCGAGTCACGCAAGCGCACCAGTTTCCTAAAAGCGTGTAATTCCAATACCATACCTGTCGGGTGGATTTGGGTTCGCCCATAAACCCACCCAAGATCGCCCTAAGCCGAAACGCTGCGGCGTCGTACGGCAGCATTTCGCCGCTTGCCGACCTCAGCACCTCCAAGCGTGACTGTTCGGTGTGATGCCGATACAAAAGCGCCGGCACGGTGGCGTCAACCGGTTACACAAGCCAGCCAACATCCCCGGCCTTCTGGAAGTGGCGTCAGCGTCCCCAGAGGCTGCGTGGGCGGGTCGTTGGTTGACTGTAGCGCGACTGAACGCTCCACGCTTCGCAAGCTGGATAGCGGAATCTCGTGAGGGCAAGGTCAAGTTGCTCTCCGTTCCAGCGACGGGCGGAGATTGGGAAAGATGGATAGCGTGCAGGTGAGGCGCATGGAAGCCGGCAGGACATGGACGCGGGACGGCCCGCGTGCAGGCGCCTGGCTGAGCCGTGTAATGAGCACGCAGCGCCACCTCGCAGCGATCCTGGCTTGCGACGTGGTTGGCTATTCGCGCCTGACGGAGCGCGACGAACGCGGCACGCTCGAGCGGCTGAAGGCCTACCGCAAGGACCTCCTCGAGCCGCTGGTATCCGAGAACCAGGGACGCATCGTCAAGCTCACCGGCGACGGCATGCTCTGCGAATTCGCGAGCGTCGTCAATGCGGTGACATCGGCGGTGGCGATCCAGCAGGCTGTGGCGGAACACGAGGCGGAGACGCCGGAGGAAGAGCGGATTCGCTTGCGCATCGGCGTCAATCTCGGCGACGTGGTCTGCGAGGAGGACGGCGACCTCTACGGCGACGGGGTCAACATCGCCGCCCGCCTCGAA
>NZ_RZSR01000555.1:0-4023 GCF_004023265.1 Mesorhizobium sp. M1A.F.Ca.IN.020.06.1.1 | reverse complement strand
GCCCGGCGGCGTGCCGAGCGGCGCAAGTCCCGGCATGTCCGGCAGCTTGAGGTCGATCGTGCTCGGCTCGACCGCGGTGCCCTTGTAGCGCATTACCATTTGCGGGAAGGCGATGGTAAGCCCGATCATGATCACCTGGATACAGACGAACGGCACCGCGCCCCAGTAGATCTGGCCGGTGGTGACCGGCGCGATCTGCTTGCCGGTGATGCGGTCGAGATAGGGCACGCGCGCCGCGACCGAACGCAGGTAGAACAGCGCGAAGCCGAACGGCGGATGCATGAAGCTGGTCTGCATGTTCACGCCAAGCAGCACGCCGAACCAGATCAGGTCGATGCCGAGCTTGTCGGCGGCGGGCGCCAGCAACGGCACGATGATGAAGGCGAGCTCGAAGAAGTCGAGGAAGAAGGCGAGCACGAAAACCAGCACGTTGACGCCGATCAGGAAGCCGGTCTCGCCGCCCGGCAGCGAGGTCAAGAGATGCTCGACCCAGATATGGCCGTTGACGCCGTAGAAGGTGAGCGAGAAGACGCGCGCGCCGATCAGGATGAACAGCACGAAGGCGGAGAGCCGCGTCGTCGAGGCCAGCGCCTGCTTGATGACATCCATCGTCAGTCGCCCCTTGAAGCCCGCCATGATCAGCGCGCCGACGGCGCCCATGGCGCCGCCCTCGGTTGGGGTGGCGATGCCGAGGAAGATGGTGCCCAGCACCAGGAAGATCAGCGCCAGCGGCGGGATCAGCACGATCACCACCTGCTGTGCCAGCTTGGACATCATGTTGATGTGGAGGCGCTGGTCGGCGATCGCCACGATGTAGATGACGATCACGCCGACGGTGGCGCCAAGGATGTCCGCATTGTCGCCATGCGTCGGCGCGAGGTAACGATAGGCCGCATAGGAAATCGCGCCGGTCACCAGCAGCGCCACGATCAGCGAAATCACGCCGTGGCCGAGCGTGCGGGCCTCGAGCGGCAATGCCGGCATCGAGTTCGGCCGGACGATCGACATGATCAGGATGTAGAGCATGTAGATGCCGGTCAAAACGAGGCCGGGGATCAGCGCGCCCGCATACATGTCGCCCACCGAGCGTCCAAGCTGGTCGGCCAGCACAATCAGCACCAGCGAGGGGGGGATGATCTGGGCCAGTGTGCCGGAAGCCGCGATAACGCCCGAGGCGAGGCGCCGGTCGTAGCCGTAGCGCAGCATGATCGGCAGCGAGATCAGCCCCATGGCGATGACGGAGGCCGCCACCACGCCGGTCGTTGCGGCAAGCAGTGCGCCGACGAAGATCACCGCATAGGCAAGCCCGCCGCGGATCGGGCCGAACAGCTGCCCGACCGTGTCGAGCAGGTCCTCGGCCATGCCGGATCGCTCCAGCACGATTCCCATGAAAGTGAAGAATGGAATGGCCAGCAGCGTGTCGTTCGACATCACCCTTGTGCCGTAGAAATTATCCGGCAGCGCATGCAGCAGCGGCCAGGCGAGGTTGATCGAGCCGCCGGAATAGGGCGACAAGAGCACGCCGATGAAGAAGAACAACAGGCCGTTCGCAGCGAGCGAGAAGGCGACGGGGTAGCCGATCAAAAGGAAGATGATCAGCGAGGCGAACATGATCGGCGCCATGTTCTGCGCGATGAACTCGATCATGAGCGCACCTCGCCGGACAGCGCCTTGGCTTCTTCGGCAAGCGCTTCGGCCTCGAGCTTGGCCTGGTCGTGGGCCGAGACATAGGGAGTGGGATCCTCCATGTCGCCGCGCATGATGGCGATCTTCTTGATGATCTCCGAGACACCCTGGATGGCCAGCAGGAAGAAGCCGACGAGCAGGATGGCCTTGGCCGGCCAGACGATCAGCCCGCCGGCATTGGTCGACATCTCGCCGCTGCGGAAGGACAGCGACACGTAAGGCACGAAGTAGAAAACCATCAGCACCACGAACGGCATCAGGAAGAGGAGATGGCCGAGGAGGTCGATCCAGTGCTGCACGCGGCGGGGGAACATGCCGTAGACGATGTCGATGCGGATATGGTCGTTCTGTTTCAGCGTATACGCGGCGGCCAGCATGAAGGCGGCGCCGAACAGATACCACTGCAGTTCGAGCCAGGCGTTGGAGGAGATGTCGAACATCTTGCGGATGACGGCGTTGCCGGCGCTCACCAGGATCGCAAGCAGGATCAGCCACGAGACCCAGCGGCCGATGAACTCGTTGATGCGGTCGATCGTCGTGGATAGAGCGAGCAGCCCTGCCATGCATTTCCTCCCTCGCGCACCGGCCCCGAGAATCGCGTTCGATTTTCGAGAAGCACGATGCCTAACTCAAAGTGCTGGCGCCGCGCCCGAGTCCCCCTCCGGTGTCGCGCCGCTTGGCCCAACGGTATGCAGTGCGTGGTCCGGTTGGTCAACATGGCAAAGCACGTGCCGGCGATCCACGCGGCGAGCAACGGTAAAAACCGGTCACCTCACGGCGCGTCATGCAACCAAAGTCTGATGGGTTTCAGGCGACCTTGGCCTGGTCGCGGCCGGCGCCGATCAGCACCAGCATGGCGACGAGGAAGAGGTATATCCAGCCGTCGCGCCATTCGAGCGGGAAATAACCGGCCCACAGCGATTCGGCCATGCCGAAGGCCGCGGCACCGAGAGCAGCCTTGAGCGGCGACATGTAGCCGCCGACCGCCGTCACGAACAGGATCTTGAGGCCGTAGACAAGGCCCGTGCCGAAGCTGATGTTGCCGTAATAGATGCCGGCGAGCATGCCGGCAAAAGCCGCGCAGAAGCCGCCATAGAGCACCGCGCGGCGGAACACCGCGGTGACGTCGATGCCGCACATCGCGGCCGCCTTCGGGTCGTCGGACACGGCCCGCCAGGCGCGTCCGAAGCGCGAATGCGAAAACAGCCACGCGGCCACCGCCACCATCGCCATCACCGCCGCGCAATCCAAGAGCTGGATAACGGTCAGCGTCACCTTGAAGCCGGCACCCTGCGCGAAGACGACGGGCTGGGCGAGCATCGGCGGCAGCCAGAGATCATGGGTGTCGGCGGCGATGCGGCTTGCTTCCGACAGGAACAGCAAGATGCCGAGCGTCGTCACCACGATCGCATTAGGCGACCGGTCCGCCAGCCTCTCGAACACGCTGCGCGACAGCACCTGGCTGATCAGCACCGAATAGAGCAGGGCAGCAACGATACCTAGCGCGACCGAGGCAAACAGCGTCAGCCACAGCGCCTGATAGCCGAAGGCGGCGGTCAGGATCATGGTGTGGCCGCAAAAGGCAAACAGCGCGCCATAGGCAAGGTTGGTGCGGTGCAGGATGCCGTTGGTCAGCACGTAGCCGAAGGCGAGCAGCGCATAGAGCGCGCCCGAATGCAGCCCGTTCAGCACCTGCTGATAGAAATAGAGCATGGAGCATCCCTAGGGCCGCGCGAAATGGCCCTGTTTGGAGCGTTGCATCCGAAATCTAACTTGTCAAATACGTTTTATCGGTTAGATTTCCGGCATGACGGTATCCTGGACCCCGCACCGCTTCACCGGCGGCATCCTCGCGCTCGACACGGCGAACACGGTCGTCCTGCGCAACGATCCGGAAAAGACCTTCGACCGTTTCGCTGATCCGGCCGAGATCGCCCGCTTCGCCGAGGCGGCGAGCGGCTTTCGCGCCGCCGAGCTTGGCGGCCGGCGGCTGGAGGCGCCTGAACCGGGCGGCATCGCCGCGGTCGTGCTGTCGATACGCGAGGCGACGGACCGCCTGTTCCGCCATGCCATAGCGAAAGGCGCGATCGCCGCCGGCCATCTGCCGGATTTCCTGACCGCCTGCGCCAACGGCCTCTCCGGCAGCAGCATCGAGATCAGCGCACCGGGCAGGCCCTTTGGCGATCCGGCGACGCCGATAGCGTTCGAGGCGGCTTTGGCCGTCTCGGCGCTTTCGCTGCTGCGCGACGACACCGTTCCCAGGCTCAGGATCTGTCCGAACTGCAGTTGGCTCTTCGTCGACCGCAGCCGCAACTCAAGCCGCCTCTGGTGCGACAT
>NZ_RZSR01000554.1:0-4024 GCF_004023265.1 Mesorhizobium sp. M1A.F.Ca.IN.020.06.1.1 | reverse complement strand
GCCATGGACGCGTGGTGAACATGGCCTCGGTCACCGGCCCTTACGTTTCCAACGAAGGCGAGGCCGCTTATTCCGCCGCCAAGGCAGGCATGGTCGGGCTGACGCATGCGCTTGCGCTGGAGGTCGGCCGCAGCGGCGTCACCGTCAACGCCGTGGCGCCGGGCTGGATCGCGACGGGCGCCTCGACCCCGGAAGAACTCCTCGCGGCGCAAAACACGCCGCTTGGACGCGCCGGCACTCCGGAGGAGGTCGCCGCGGCTGTGCTGTTCTTGGCGTCCGACGGCGCCAGCTATGTCAACGGAGCCGTCATCGTCGTGGATGGCGGCAACATCCTTCAGGAGCGCAAGGTCTGACCGCCAAGGTCAACCCGTCGGCCGCCGCCATCGGCCGCTACTTGTTCGTGTCGGCAATCGCGTCCGGCACCACCACCAGCTTGCCGACGAAGTCCTTGGCCATGAAGTCGGTCTGGGCGCGGTGGAAGTCCGACAGCTTGTAGACGCCGCCGACCAGCGGGCGGATTTTCTTCTCCTCGATGTAGCGCACGATGCGGCGGAAATCCGCCCTGGTGCCCTGGCTCGATCCGTGCAGCTGAAGCTGCTTGAGATACATGGTGCGCAGGTCCAACTGCACCACCGGCCCCGCGATGGCGCCTGCGGTGGTGTAGCGTCCCTCGGGCCGCAGGATGCGCAGCAGATCATTGAAAATGGCGCCGCCGACAAGGTCGGCGACCACGTCGATGGGTTGGCCAGCGGTCGCTTCGTTGACGGCGGCAGGCAGGTCGGCCACGCCGCGCGTGATCACTTTCTCGGCGCCGATGTCGAGCACCGCTTGCTCCTTGCCCTTGCCGACCACGGCATAGGGAATGGCGCCCCGCGCCCGCGCCAGCTGCACGATGCCGGAGCCGACACCGCCGGAGGCGCCGGTGACCAGCACCCGTTCGCCGGCCTTCAAGCCTGCACGTTCCAGCATCTGCTCGCCGGTGAGATAGGCGCAGCAGAAGGTGGCGAGCTCGACATCGCTCAAATCGGTATTGACGACATGCGCGTTCTCGGCCGGCAGCGCCTGGTATTCGGCATAGCCGCCGTCACGGCCGTGGCCCATATAGTCGATGTCGGCAAGCGAATCGTCGTCACGGTTGTAGATGGAGAAGTCGACCATGACGCGTTCGCCGATGCGCTCGGAGGGTACGCCGTCACCGACGGCGACGATGGTGCCCACCGTATCGGTGCCCTGGATGCGCGGAAAGGTCAGTGTGTTGCCTTGCCGGCGCCAGGTCGACACGGCGGCCGCGTCTTCCTCGGTGCCGTAGGCGCCCTGGCGCACCCAGACATCGGTGTTGTTCATGCCGCAGGCGCTGACCTTGACCAGCACCTCGCCGGCAGCCGGCGGCGGCACCTTCACATCGGTGCGATAGACGAGTTTTTCCAGGCCGCCGTGGCCGGTGAGTTGCACGGCGGCCATCGTGGCGGGGACGGTTCTGGTTATGGCATTCATGTCGGTCTGTTCCTTTGCTTTCACGCAACTCCGGACGGAAAACCGTTCACACCTTCCTGGATTGCTTCAGAGGCTGGCAAACACGCTGTTCACGGCGTCGGCGGTCTTGGCGACGATGGTGTCGGCCTCCTCGCGCGTCAGGCAAAGCGGCGGCGCGAAGCCGAGGATGTCGCCCTGCGGCATGGCGCGGCCGATGACGCCGCTTGCCGCGAGCGTCGTGGCGATCTGCGGGCCCACTTTGAGCGCCGGATCGAAGAAGACGCGATCGTCGCGATCCCTGACGAACTCGACCGCAGCCAGCATGCCGTCGCCGCGGACCTCGCCGACGTTTCTGTGGCCGCCGACGGCCTTGGCCAGCTCGGCGAGGAAATAGGCGCCGGTCTCGCCGGCATTCCTCACCAGATCCATCTCGTCGATCAGTTCGAGATTGGCGACGCCCGCGGCGACGCAGATGGGATGCGCCGAATAGGTCCAGCCGTGGCCCAGCGAGCCCAGCTTGTCGGAACCCCTGACCAGCACCTGCCAGACCTTGTCGGAGACGATGACGCCGGAAAGCGGCGCATAGGCAGACGTCAGGCCCTTCGCGATGGTGATCAGGTCCGGCTTGATGCCGTAATGGTCGGAGCCGAACATGGTGCCGAGACGGCCGAAGCCGGTCACCACCTCGTCGGCGACAAGCAGCACGTCGTATTTGTTCAGCACTGCCTGGATCTTTTCCCAATAGCCGGCGGGCGGCGGCACGATGCCGCCGGTGCCGAGGATCGGCTCGCCGATAAAGGCCGCGACGGTGTCCGGGCCCTCGGCAAGGATCATCTCCTCGAGCGTGGCGGCGCAATATTGCGAAAACTGCTCCTCGCTCATCGAGCGGTCGGCGCGGCGGAAATAATAGGGGGCCTCGGTGTGCATGATCGGCGCGCGCGGCAGGTCGAAGGCGTTGTGGAACAGCTCGAGCCCGGTCAGCGATCCTGTCATGACGCCGGAGCCGTGGTAGCCGCGCCAGCGCGAGATGATCTTCTTCTTCTCCGGCCGACCGAGAACGTTGTTGTAATACCAGATCAGCTTGATGTTGGTCTCGTTGGCGTCGGAGCCGGAGAGGCCGAAATAGACCCTCGACATGCCCTTCGGCGCGCGGTCGATGATCATCTTGGCGAGCGTGATCGAGGCCTCGGTGCCGTGCCCGACATAGGCGTGATAATAAGCGAGGTTCTTGGCCTGATCAGCAATGGCATCGGCGATCTTGTGGCGGCCATAGCCGACATTGACGCAATAGAGGCCGGCAAAGGCATCGATGCTCTTCTTGCCGGTGTTGTCCCAGACGGTGACGCCTTCGCCGCCGGCCATGATGCGTGCCGGGGACTCGCCCCGCGCATGCGTGCCCATATGCGTCGAGGGATGGAAGAAGTGGTCGCGATCCCAGGCCGAAAGTTCGTTGGACTGTTCGAGCATCTTTTTTCTCCTTGCAGGGAATTCTTCCGGCGTGCGCTAGGCGACGTCCAGACAAAGGTATTTCAGATCGGTGAAGGCTTCGAGGCCATGGCGCGAGCCTTCGCGGCCGATGCCGGACTGCTTGACGCCGCCGAACGGGATCGGCGCGCCGGTGATCTTCACCCGGTTGATCGCGACCATACCGTATTCCAGCGCGCGACCCATGCGCGCCTGGCGCGCGCCGTTCTCGGTCACGACATAGGCGACGAGGCCATATTCGGTAGCATTGGCGCGGGCGACGACTTCCCGTTCCTCGTCGAACGGGGTGACGGCGGCGACCGGGCCGAAGGTTTCCTCATGCATGATCAGCGCCTCGTCCGGCACATCGACGAGCAGCGTTGGCTGATAGAACAGCGGCCCGGCCGCATGGCGCTTGCCGCCGATGAGGCAGCGCGCGCCGCGAGCCAGCGCGTCTGCGACCTGCTCCTCCACCTTCTTGACGGCGCGCTCATGCATCAGCGGGCCGATATCGGCGTCGGGTGAAAGCCCGTTGCCGGTGCGCAGACGCTCGATGCGACGGGCGAGGGCGGCGCAGAAGCGGTCATAGATCTGGCGCTGCACATAGATGCGGTTGGCGGCAAGACAATCCTGGCCGGAGGTGGCGAATTTGGCGTCGAGGGCGATCGTCACCGCCTTTTCGATATCGGCATCACCGAAGACGATCAGCGGCGCATGGCCGCCGAGCTCCATGACCAGTCGCTTCATCGTCGGCGCGCTCTGCGCGGCAATCAGCCGGCCGACGTCGGTCGAACCGGTGAAGCTCATGGCGCGCACCCGGGCGTCAGCGCACATCGCGCCGACGATGGTGCGCGCATCCCCGGTGACAACGTTGAAGACGCCGGCGGGCAGGCCGGCACGCTCGCCGAGCTCGGCCAGCGCCAGCGCCGAAAGCGGCGTTTCCGAGGACGGATGCGCCACCACGGTGCAGCCGGCGGCAAGCGCCGCAGCGGCCTTGCGGGTGAGCATGGCCGACGGAAAGTTCCATGGGGTGACGACGCCGACGACGCCGAGCGGCTCGCGGCGAACGGTCATCTGAGCATTCGGC
>NZ_RZSR01000553.1:0-4034 GCF_004023265.1 Mesorhizobium sp. M1A.F.Ca.IN.020.06.1.1 | reverse complement strand
CGCACAATGCGGTGCTGTCGGGCATGCTGGCGGCCGAGCATGTCGCGGACGCCATTGCCGCCGGCCGGGCCAATGACGAGCTCGCCTCCTATGAAGACGCCTGGCGCGGCAGCGACATCGGCAGGGACCTGAAGAAGGTGCGCAACGTGAAGCCGCTGTGGTCGCGCTTCGGCACCATCGTCGGTGTCGGCATCGGTGGTCTCGACATGTGGCTGAACACGCTGTTCGGCTTCTCGCCCTTCGGCACGCTGAAGCACGGCAAGGCCGACTATGCGACGCTCGAGCCCGCCTCCAAGCACCAGAAAATCGCTTATCCGAAGGCGGATGGCGTCTTGACCTTCGACCGGCTCTCCTCGGTGTTTTTGTCCAACACCAACCATGAGGAAAATGAGCCCGTGCACCTCATCGTCGGCGACATGGCGCTGCAGCAGCGTTCCGAGCACGACGTGTTCGCCGGGCCATCGACCCGCTACTGCCCGGCCGGCGTCTATGAGTGGGTGGACAAGGACGGCAATGCCGCTGCCGATCCGTCCGCCAAGGACGTGCGCTTCGTCATCAACGCGCAGAACTGCGTCCACTGCAAGACTTGCGACATCAAGGACCCGAACCGGAACATCAATTGGGTGCCCCCGCAAGGCGGAGAGGGGCCGGTCTACCAAGGCATGTGAGCCCCACGTCTGGCCGGGCCGGCTCGCCAGCCGCCATCCTGTGGGAGAAGCTGGTTCGAGCCGGGTAAGAGGCGGCACCAAGAGCAATACGGTTGCGACGGCGCAACCTCAAGGCTGTTGAATCCGCTGCCTGCTTGTGTTCCCTTTCCCTGAGGATAGGGAGGAGACGGTTATGCGCCTGGCGGTTCTGACATGCCTTGTCGCGCTCGGCGCGCTCTGCGCGCCGCAGGCTTCGGCCGGCACCAAGGTGCTGGTCCAGACGCGCACCTATGACATTGCCGGCAATTCGGGCGCGGCGCTCATCGAGGCGATGGGCAGCAGGGGCCCCAAGCACGGCTTCATGACGCATGCCATCGCCCAGACCGCCTATACGGCCGACTGGGAGCTTGGCGTTATCCAGGACAAGGGCTCGTGCCGGATACGGCAGGCAAACGGAACGCTCAGTCTCTTCTACACTTTCCCCCGCTTGGCGTCGCCAGCCACGCCTGCATTGAAGAAGCGCTGGAACCGGTTCTTCGCCGGCGTGCGCGCCCACGAGGGAACCCATGGCCGCATTGCCCGGGAAATGATGCGCGTCACCGATCGCTCGATCACCGGTCTTAGGGTCGCTAACGACCCCTATTGCTACAAGGCGCGCAGCGAGGCGCGCCGGCGCATCCAGGCCGTCTATGCCGAATACGAGGCCAGGCAAAATGCCTTCGATGCCCGCGAGCACCGCGAAGGAGGTCATGTCGAGCACCTCGTCGCTGCTTTGATCAGGCCTTAGCGGCACAAGCAGAAACCGGCGATGCGGCGGGAAGCAATGCGACGCTAACCGCCCGTGTTGCCAAGTTGTGCGTTTGCCGCCAGCGCCGACTGATGCTCGTCCTCGGGCTGTCGGCCGTCGGACCGCAACGAGAACTCGATCAGCACCGGCAAGTGGTCGGAACCGGCGTCTTCCAGCCGCGTCGCCGAGTGGATGGTCACGGCGCCCTTGCTGAACACCTGGTCGATCGGCAGGCCGGCGAAGCGCCGGATGAAATCCGGTAGCTTCCGATGGATCCAGGTCGGCCCGGCCGACGGCATAACGCTCAGTCCGCCGAGCGAGGCGACACGACGCACTGCAGCGCTCCACGGCACGGCGTTGCAGTCGCCGGCCATGATGGCGGTTTCGCCGAGCGCGGCAAGCGGCCCCGCCAGCTCGCCGATCTGCCAGTACTGCTCGCGCGGCCACGGCCAGCTCAAATGGATTGCCGCGACATCGACGCCGGTGCCGCCGAAATCGATCGTGGCGGTAGCCATCGCGCCGCGCGGCTCGCAATGCGGCGCCGTGCCGGCGGCAAAAGGCCGTCGCGAGAGCAGCGCGACGCCGAACACGCCGTTGGGGTAGGGGCAGAGGATGCGGTACGGATAGGCGCCGGTGATATAGCCGAGCTCTCTCGTCCACATTCCCGACACCTCGTCGAGGGTGATCACATCAGGGTTGGTGCGGCCGATCAGCGACAGCACCTTCTTGGGCGTCGGATTGTCGAAGCGAAGATTGATCTGCAGCAGGCTATAGACGATACGGTCGGCAGGTTTGGCGACCGCCTGCTGCGGCCACAACCTGGGCAGCGCGCTGGCCGTCGTGGCGAGGCAGGCGAGGGCGAAGAGCAGCGCTGCTGCCGCCTGCAGCCGGTAGGAACTGGCAAGCAGCGCCACCGCCAGGAGCGCCGTGAGCACGCTCAGGTGAATACGAAAATGCGAGAACGAATCGAGGGCCGGATGCAGCGCGCCGAGGAATCCGGCCAGCAGCGCGGCCGTGAGTGCCGTCATCGCCAGGAATGCCACCCCAGCCGTCATGTTTGAGCGCGCGCCGCCTGTTGTCATGGTCAGTCGTGTTCTGCCGAATGTCGCCGGCATCTTTTTGCAGCGACATACTCTCGCTCAGGCCTGCTTATCGGCAAAATTGCGGCCCGGGCAAGACGATGAGTTGCCTCGGCTACTGGAAAGCAGTCTCGGAGAAGCTTCTCAACTTGCGCGAATGCAGCCGCTCCATCGGCATTTCGGCCAGCTTCTCCATCGCCCTGATGCCGATGGTGAGGTGCTGCGCCACCTGCCGCTTGTAGAATTCCGTCGCCATGCCGGGCAGTTTCAGTTCGCCATGCAAAGGCTTGTCGGAGACGCACAGCAGCGTGCCGTAGGGCACGCGGAAGCGGAAGCCGTTGGCGGCGATCGTCGCCGATTCCATGTCGAGCGCAATGGCGCGCGACTGCGAAAGGCGCTGCACCGGTCCGCGCTGGTCACGCAGTTCCCAGTTGCGGTTGTCGATGGTGGCGACGGTGCCGGTGCGCATAATGCGCTTGAGATCGTAGCCGGAAAGTCCCGTTACCTCGGCGACCGCTTCCTGCAGCGCCACCTGGATCTCGGCCAGCGGCGGGATCGGCACCCAGACCGGCAGGTCGTCGTCGAGCACATGATCCTCGCGCACATAAGCATGGGCCAGCACATAGTCGCCCAGTGCCTGCGTATTGCGCAGGCCGGCGCAGTGGCCGAGCATCACCCAGGCATGTGGCCGAAGCACCGCGATATGGTCGGTGATGGTCTTGGCGTTGGACGGGCCGACGCCGATATTGACCATGGTGATGCCGCCATGGCCCGACTTCTTCAGGTGGTAGGCCGGCATTTGCGGCAGGCGCTGTGGCGGGGTGCCTTCGCTCGCCGCGCCGGCCCCGGCCTTAGTCACGAGGTTGCCCGGCTCGACGAATTCGCTGTAACCGCCGCCGCCGCTCTCCATCAGCTCGCGGGCCCGCGCCACGAACTCGTCGATGTAAAACTGGTAATTGGTGAACAGCACGAAATTCTGGAAATGCTGCGGGCTGGTCGCCGTGTAGTGCGTCATGCGGTGCAGCGAATAGTCGATGCGCTGGGCCGTGAACGGCGCCAGCGGCCTCGGCTCGCCGAACGCCACCTCGAAAGTGCCGTTGGCGATCTGGTCGTCCGTGCCGTCGAGATCCGGCACGTCGAACAGGTCGCGGATCGGCCGCCTGATCCGCTCGGCAGCCGTGCCATCGACATAGGTGCCCTCCAGAAAGGCGAAATGCAGCGGGATCGGCGTCGTCGATTCCGACACCGTGACCTGGACGCCGTGATTGCGCATGATGAGCCGAAGCTGCTCGACGAGATAGTTCTCGAACAGCTTTGGCTGGGTGATGGTGGTGGCAAAATGCCCGGGCGTCGGCATATGGCCGTAGGCCTGGCGCGAGTCGATCTGCGTGAACGAGGTGGTGGTGACGCCGATCTGCGGATAGAAGGCCCGGTAGCGCCTGCTCTCGTCGCCGCCGGCGGCGAGCTTGGCGAAGGAATCGCGCAGGAATTTGGTGTTGCGGTCGTAGAGCGCCTCCAGCG
>NZ_RZSR01000552.1:0-4050 GCF_004023265.1 Mesorhizobium sp. M1A.F.Ca.IN.020.06.1.1 | reverse complement strand
GCCGAAATCTCATGCGTCAGCGTGTTGCGCGTGACCTTCAGCCAGGCCCGGCAGCCGCCGCCGTGATACCAATGCTCGCTCATCACACCGGCGATGTTGTCGCGCAGGTAGACGTAGTCGTAGACGGCGTCTTCACCGGCATCGGCAGGCGGGCGCTGCGGCTTGGCGTCGCCGAGATAGGTGAACTCGCCGAGTTCGCGTTCGCCGCAGAAGGGACAGACTATGCGCATGGTCGGGTCTTCAATGGAGGTTCGGTTGGGCGCCCTGGCCCTTCTCGTCAATCATGGCGCCGCGCTGGAACCGGTCGAGGCGGAAGCGGGCGGCTTCCTTGTGCGATTGATCGCGGGCGATGAGATGAGCAAAGACGAAGCCGGAGCCAGGCGTCGCCTTGAAGCCGCCATAGCACCAGCCGGCATTGAGATAGAGGCCGTCGACCGGGCTCTTGTCGATGATCGGCGAGCCGTCCATCGACATGTCCATGATGCCGCCCCACTGGCGCAGAAGCCGCACGCGGCCGATCATCGGGATCAGCGCCATGCCGCCTTCGCAAACATCCTCCACGACAGGCAGATTGCCGCGCTGGGCATAGGAGTTGTAGCCGTCGATGTCGCCGCCGAACACCAGCCCGCCCTTGTCCGACTGGCTGACATAGAAATGCCCGGCGCCGAAGGTCATGACGTTGGGCAGGAGCGGCTTGATCGCTTCGGAGACGAAGGCCTGCAGTACATGGCTCTCGATCGGCAGGCGCAGTCCGGCCATCGCCGCGACGCGTGAGGAACTGCCGGCGACCGCCATGCCGACCTTGCCGGCGCCGATCCGGCCGCGCGAGGTCTCGACGCCGGAGACCTTGCCGTTGGTGTCGCGCATGAAGCCGGTGACTTCGCAGTTCTGGATGATGTCCACGCCGAGCTCGCTCGCCGCGTGCGCGTAGCCCCAGACCACGGCATCGTGACGTGCCGTGCCGCCGCGTCGCTGCAACAGCCCGCCCTGCACCGGGAAGCGCGCATTGTCGAAGTTCAGGAACGGCATCATCTTCCTGAGCGCCGCCTGGTCGAGCAGCTCGGCATCGATGCCGTTGATGCGCATGGTGTTGCCGCGTCGGGCAAAGGCGTCGCGCTGCGGGTCGGAATGGTAGAGGTTGATGACGCCGCGCTGGCTGACCATCGCGTTGTAGTTCAAATCCTGCTCCATCCGCTCCCACAGCTTCATCGACAATTCGTAAAAGCCGGTGTTGCCGGGCAGGCCGTAATTGGAGCGGATGATGGTGGTGTTGCGGCCGGCATTGCCGGAGCCGATCCAGCCCTTCTCCAGCACCGCAACGTTGCGGATGCCAAACTCGTTGGCGAGGAACCAGGCGGTCGCCAGCCCGTGCCCACCGCCGCCGATGATCACCACGTCGTAGCGATCCTTCGGAGCCGCATCCCGCCAGGTCGGCTTCCAGGTCTTGTGGCCGGAGAGGGCGGCACGGGCGAGCGAGAAGATCGAGTATTTCATGAAATCATTCCGAGGCCGCTCGCCCACGCCGACTCTTCTCTATTGCATCGGATTGCACGGCCGACGGGCTTTAGATGTCCAGCGTGTGGTCGCGCTCCCACTGCGTGAAGTGCGAAGCATAGGAATTCCATTCCTGTTGCTTCAGCTTTAGATATGCCGACGAAAATTCCTCACCCAGCGCCGCCTTCAGCGATTTGTCCTTGTCGAACTCACGCAGCGCATCGAGCAGGTTGAGCGGCAGTTTCGGCGCATCCGTCACGGTATGACCGAACTGGTACATGTCGATGTCGTAGCGCTTGCCGGGATCGGCCTTCGAGCGGATGCCGTCGAGGCCGGCAGCGATGATCACTGCCTGCAGCAAATAGGGATTGGCGGCGCCGTCCGGCAGACGCAGCTCGAAGCGGCCCGGTCCCGGCACGCGCACCATGTGGGTACGGTTGTTACCGGTCCAGGTCACGGTGTTCGGCGCCCAGGTGGCGCCCGAAATGGTGCGCGGCGCGTTGATGCGCTTGTAGGAATTGACCGTCGGGTTGGTGATCGCGGCAAGTGCCGAAGCATGCTTCATGATGCCGCCGAGGAAGTTCCTGCCCTTGGCGGACAGGCCGAGCTCCTCCGAATTGTCGGCGAAGACATTGGTCTTGCCGGTCTCGTCCCACACCGAGATGTGCGCATGGCAGCCATTGCCGGTCAGGCCCTGGAAGGGCTTGGGCATGAAAGTCGCGCGCAGCCCGTGGTTTTCCGCAACTGACTTGACCATAAACTTGAAGAAAGAGTGCTTGTCGGCGGTCGCCAGCGCGTGATCGAAGGTCCAGTTCATTTCGAACTGGCCGTTGGCGTCCTCATGGTCGTTCTGGTACGGACCCCAGCCCAGCGCCAGCATATGGTCGCAGATCTCGGCGATCACGTCGTAGCGACGCATCACCGCTTGCTGGTCGTAGCAGGGTTTCGACGCCGTGTCGTACTGGTCGGAGATAGCGCTGCCGTCCGGCGAGATCAGGAAGAACTCGGCCTCGATGCCGGTCTTGACATGCATGCCGTCGCGGGCGGCCTCTTCGATCAGCCGCTTCAACGTGTTGCGCGGCGCCTGGTCGACGAGCTTGTCGTCCATCACGCACGTGGCCGCCACCCAGGCTACCTCCGGCTTCCACGGCAGCTGGATCACCGAATCCGGATCCGGCACCGCCAGCATGTCGGGGTGCGCCGGCGTGAGATCGAGCCACGTGGCGAAGCCGGCAAATCCGGCGCCGTCCTTCTGCATGTCGGCGATCGCCTGCGCCGGCACCAGCTTGGCACGCTGCCCGCCGAACAGGTCGGTGTAGGAGATCATGAAGTATTTGACGCCGTTCTCCTTGGCGAATGCGGCGAGATCGTTCCCCATTATAGTTCCTCGCTTATGTGATCCTGGATGGAGTGTCCTAGAAGCCGTTCTTCCCCGGTATCCAGTTGGTGCCGGCAAGCGGCACGCCGGCCATGGCGGCTGCTTCGATGCTGAGCGCGACCAGGTCCTCGGGCTCGAGATTGTGCAGGCTGTTCTTGCCGCAGGCGCGGGCAATGGTTTGAGCCTCGAGCGTCATCACCTTCAAGTAGTTGGCGAGCCGCCGACCGGCGGCGATCGGATCGACGCGCTTCATCAACTCGGGATCCTGCGTGGTGATGCCGGCCGGGTCCTTGCCTTCGTGCCAGTCGTCATAGGCGCCGGCCGTGGTGCCGAGCGCGTTGTAATCCGTCTCCCAGCGCGGGTCGTTGTCGCCAAGCGCCACGAGTGCGGCGGTGCCGATCGACACCGCGTCGACGCCGAGCGCCAGCGCCTTGGCGACATCGGCGCCGTTGCGGATGCCGCCGGAGACGATCAGCTGCACCTTGCGGTGCATGCCGAGGTCCTGCAGCGCCTGCACCGCCGGCCTGATGCAGGCGAGCGTCGGCTGACCGACGTTCTCGATGAATACTTCCTGGGTCGCGGCGGTGCCGCCCTGCATGCCGTCGACCACGACGACGTCGGCGCCGGCCTTCACCGCAAGCGCGGTGTCGTAATAAGGACGGGCGCCCCCGACCTTGACGTAGATCGGCTTCTCCCAGTCGGTGATCTCGCGCAGCTCCAGGATCTTGATCTCGAGATCGTCCGGGCCGGTCCAGTCGGGATGGCGCGAGGCCGAGCGCTGGTCGATGCCCTTGGGCAGCGTGCGCATCTCGGCGACGCGGTCGGAGATCTTCTGTCCCAGCAGCATGCCGCCGCCGCCGGGCTTGGCGCCCTGTCCGACGACAACTTCGATCGCGTCGGCACGGCGCAGGTCACGCGGGTTCATGCCGTAGCGCGACGGCAGGTATTGGTAGACCAGCGTCTTCGAATGGCCGCGCTCTTCCTCGGTCATGCCGCCGTCGCCGGTAGTGGTCGAGGTGCCGGAAAGCGTCGCGCCTCGGCCGAGCGCTTCCTTGGCCGGACCGGAGAGCGAGCCGAAGCTCATGCCGGCGATGGTGATCGGGATCTTCAGCTCGATCGGCTTTTTGGCGTGGCGCGAGCCCAGCACCACGCTGGTGTCGCAGCGCTCCCTATAGCCT